>JAEUNS010000407.1 GCA_016790005.1 Zoogloeaceae bacterium | reverse complement strand
CTCCAGAGCCGCATGGACATGCCGATGATCCTGCGCCGCGCGCTGCGTGCGCCGCTCATCGACGAGAACTACGACGTCGTGGTCATCGATACGCCGGGCTCTCAAGGCCCGCTGCTCTTTACCGCTGCGCTCGCAGCCGACCAACTGGTCACCCCAGTCCTGCCCGAAACGCCCTCGGCACGTGAATTTCGCTCCGGCACGCTGGAGCTACTCGGCAAGCTCGCCGAGGCCGAAGTGCTCGGTATTCGGCCCGGTCCCGTGACCGCGGTGATCAACCGCGCCGATCGAACCAACGACGCCAAGCTCGTCATGTCCGAGATTCGTCAGGGCTACCTTGAGTTCGGGGGCAATGTGCGGGTCGCCAAGACGGTGATCCCGTCTGCGGTCGTTTACAAGGAAGCCGCCACCCACCGCACCCCGGCCCATCGCATGCGATCGGCGCTGGCCTTTGACACCATGCACGAGCTGGTGTGGGAGCTCGTCCCGAACCTTGATGGCGTTTACGCCGGTGGCACGATCCTCGAAGGGGATGGCACCGATGCGACGACGACTGAAGGGGGCGACCATGAGTAAGCGCTTGCCCGGCGACGCCCGCGTTGCGGATCTCGCTCACGCGAAACTAATCAAAGATCAGCGCAACAAGGGCATGGTCGGACCGTCCATCCGGACACTTAGCCCCGATGAGTTGCAAGCGCGGGTCAGCCGTAGCGTGAATATCGCGAATCCGGCCGACAACACCGACAGCCTCTCGCAGGAGATGGAAGGTCTGATCCAGCTCAGGATCAGCGATGTCGACCCCTACGACAAGAACCCGCGGCAGCATGAGAACGAGCGCTACGACGACATCAAGGAGTCGATCCGGGTGTCGAACGTCCTCTCCCCGCTGGTTGTAACCCGCAGGCCTGGCGCTCCCCGGTTCATGGTCGGCGCCGGCGGCAACACCCGGCTCAAGGCTCAACAGGAGCTGTGGGCGGAAACCGGCGAGGCACGCTTCGAGTATCTGCTTGGGATCTACCGACCCTGGGCGAGCGAGGTCACGACCTTGGTCTCGCACCTGGCCGAGAACGAACTGCGCGGCGGATTGACCTTTTGGGATCGGGCGAATGGCGTTTGGGCGCTCAAGCGTGAGATTGAAGCTGAACTAGGGAGGCATCTGTCACTCAGGCAGTTGCGCGATGAGATGTTGGCACGCGGCCTACGGGTCGCGATTGGAGTGTTGTCATTCTACGGCTTCGCCGTTGAACAGCTTGCCGAGCTCGGACCAGCTACTGCGCGGCTGACTCACCCTAGCATCAGAGATCTCCAGCCATCAACTACCCATTTGCAGCGTTATTGCATGTTGAATGGGCTGAGCGACGCCGACTGGGCAACGCTGCGTGCCGAGGCGCTGAAACCGCTGGCCAACATTCTGACGCAAGATGTCTACGAGGACGATGAAACCGAGGGCACAAAGCGGATCCGCCCGCTCGATCCCGCGCGGATAATCACGGCCCTTGAGCGAGCGGTCGCCGCGCACCTGAACCAGTCGCTTGCCGATGTGCAGGCGCTGCGCCACTTGGCCGAGACCTACCCCAAGGCCTCACTCGATGAGTTGCGCCTACGCAATCGCAACAAAACATTGGGCGCCGTGCCCCCGTCGATCGTGCGCCCTGCCCCCTCCCCCCGGACCGAAGGCGCTGCCCCGCCAGCGCGGACGGGGCAGGGATCTGGCGCAGTCGAATCCTCCCCCGTGCGCAGTGTGGTGACCCTCCAAGCGCAGCCCTCACCGCGCATTGATGTTTCGGATGACGGAACCGCCGGCGCCGATCCGGCCGACGACGATCCCGACCTGGACACGGATGCCAACCCCCATGGCAGCGCCACGGATGCGATCGTCGCCTTCACCCGCGCGTGCGGTGTCGCCGATCTGCTTCGACTGTGCGAGGCCCTGCCCAGCGGCTACTACATGGAGATCCCTGCCGCGGGTGCCTTCCTCGACGGTGATGAAGCCCAACCGTATCGCTATGCCGGGTGGTGGATTGCCGCCATGCATTCGGGCCAGATCGATGGCGAGCACAGCGACCACATGCCCGAAGACTCTCTATGGCGCCAGGTTCAACGCATGGAAGCAGGCCATGACGAAACAGCCCTGCAGTGGCATATCGAAACCACGCTCGGCAACCCGCCCGGACTGGTCGAACTCGGGCAATGGTTCCTGCATTGTCCTGATCACATTCTCGCTAGCCATGAAAGCTTGTTACGCCGCCTTCGAAGCTTGGCCGGCGCACGTCAGGGAGAGCAAAGATGAATGCCATCATTCCACTCACCGCGCACACCCTCACGCTTTCGATCCTGACCTACCTGATCGATCGGGCCGATCGCGGTGACTACGAAGGCATCCTCGGACCGCTGGAACCCTCGGAGCTCGATGAGCTTCGCCACATGACGGTGCGCGACCTCTTGCGCTTGACGGATCAGGGGCGCCCGATCGTGGCGATCTCGATCGATACACGGCAACTGCGGGGTTGCATGTCACGGCTGCGCAGCCGCAGCGACGGTGAGGTCGACAAGCTCTGGTTCGTGCGCCGCGGCACCCAGCAGTCCTTGATGACCGAACTCTTCGGCGTCTCCGAGCGGGAGTTCCGGGAGCTGCGTCGACACGCCGGCCTCACCGATCAGCGCGGCCGCCCGCAGGCACTTAAACCTGCTGCTGCGCAGGCTGTTCGCGAGCAGTGGAAAGCCATCGACACCCGCGTGCCGCTCGCAGTCCGCTACCGCCGC
>JAEUNS010000395.1 GCA_016790005.1 Zoogloeaceae bacterium | reverse complement strand
AAGCCGAGCCCGGTCCAGCCGGCCAGGTCGTCATCGAGCGCGAGCGCCTCCAGGAGATCGAGCGAGAGCTCCAGTCGATCGGCCTCTTCGGCGTCGATGTTGAGGCCGATGTCGTAGGAGTGTGCGAGCTTGCACAAGGCTTTGACGCTCGGCAGCAGTTCGTTCATCACCCGGTCGGGTTGCGACCAGACGTAGCGCGGGTGCAGGGCCGACAATTTGATCGAGATGCCATTGCCGTCAACCACCCCGCGTCCGGAAGAATTCTTGCCGATCGCATGAATGGCGCCTTCGTAGGCCTTGAAGTAACGCTCGGCATCATGGCGGGTGGTTGCGGCCTCGCCCAGCATGTCAAAGGAATAGCGATAGCCGCGTTTCTCCGGGCCACGGCCACGCTCGAGCGCCTCGTCGATGTCGCGGCCGGTCACGAACTGCTCGCCCAGCATGCGCATCGCGAGATCCATGCCCTTGCGGATCAGAGGCTCGCCGCCGCGTGCCAGCATCTTGGTGAGCGCGCTCGACAAGCCCTCCTCGCTGCGGGTCGCGACCAGTCGCCCGGTCACGAGCAGGCCCCAGGTCGCCGCATTCACGAACAGCGAAGGGCTATTGCCGAGGTGCGCCCGCCAGTCGCCATGCGCCAGCTTGTCACGAATCAGGCGGTCGGCCGTCGCCTTGTCGGGTACCCGCAACAAGGCCTCGGCGAGGCACATCAGCGCCACCCCCTCCTGGCTTGAGAGCGAAAACTCCTTCATCAGCGCATCGACACCCGACGAGCGCGTGCGCTCGCCGCGCAAACCCGTCACCAACTGAGCGGCCAGTGTGCGCACGCGCTGCTGCATGTTAGGGTCGAGTTGCGCCGCCTCGGCCAGCGGCGGCACGCATTGTGGTTCGGGTGTGCGATAGGCGCGGGTAATCGCCTGGCGCAGTTCGGATCTGGGCTGGGACGGCAATGCGGCCGTTGCCACTTCGAATGCGGGAGTATTCATGTTTGCAACGGCTCCTTTGCGAACCGAGCACATGGCATTCGGCCAGCGCCTGGTTCTAGACGGTTGAACTCTGACTCAGCGGAAGCGACGAATCTCTCCGCGCGCCATCTTCTCGCGATACTGGGCGAGTTTCCTGCGCACCACCGGCATCAGGACGCAAAGCCCGATCACGTTGGGTATCGCCATCGCAAAGATCATCGAGTCGGAGAAATCGATCACAAGTCCCAAGCTCATGCTGGCACAGATGACGACGCAAATTTTTGTACACATTCTCCATCGTCTTGTTGTCGCCGAACAGATAAGACTTGAGGCGGCTCGGCGTTTTCTTGAGCGGCCATAGCAGGACCACGAGATCATGGTCGCGAAGGCGAACAGCACCTCGGTCAGCGCAAGCAGATTGGGAGACCCGGTGAAAGCACTCGCGAACGCAACCGAGGTCGATTGCACACCGGTGAGGCCGGTCTGAAGCGATCCGCTGATTACGATGACGAGCGCGGTCATGGTGCACATCACCCCACGGTGTCGATGATGGGGGGTTCGAGCAAGGCCACATAAACTTCGGTGATCGGCTCCTTGATATGCACGGAGCTGCGAACCCGTGATGTCCCGGCATATCGAAAGTTGATGAGCGAGGCAATGGCCGAGCTACCCGGCGTCAAGCAGACGCAGACGCAGACGCATACGTAGGTGGTGCTGGAGTCCGTGAAGGACGAGGCGACTTTGAATCGAAAGACGGGCAATCCGGCGCTTCTAAACCCCGAATTGCCCGCAGGTGCGGCGAGCGGATCAGCTCTCGCGGTGATAGCTACAGGCGATCTCGACCTCGTTGGCCGAGCCGAGTATCACTGGCACACGCTGATGCAGTTTCTGGGGCTGTATTGTCATGATGCGTTCGCGACCGGTCGACGCGGCCCCGCCCGCCTGCTCGACGATCATGGCCATCGGGTTTGCTTCGTACATCAGCCGCAACTTGCCACCCACGGCACGGCACTTTTCGTCGAGCGGATACATGAACACACCACCACGGGTCAGAATCCGATGCACATCGGCGACCATGGAGGCCACCCAGCGCATGTTGAAGTCCCGCCCACGCGGACCACTCTTGCCGGCCTGGAGTTCGGCCACATAGCGCTGTACCGGCGGCTCCCAGTAGCGGGCATTGGAGCTGTTAATCGCGTACTCGCTAGTGTCCTGCGGAATGGTCATGAACGGATGGGTGTAGACGAAGCTGCCCATCTCGCGATCGAGGGTGAAACCATGAACCCCGTGACCCACGGTAAGAATGAACATCGTGGAGGGCCCGTACAGGGCATAGCCGGCCGCAGCCTGCTCGGTGCCCGACTGCATGAACGAGGCCTCGCTCGGATCTCCCGGCTGGCCGACATTGCGCAGCACCGAGAATATCGTTCCGACCGAGATATTCACATCGATGTTCGACGACCCATCGAGCGGATCGAACAACAGCAGATACCCCCCCTTCGGGTAGTCGAAGGGAATCTGATGCACCTCCTCGACTTCCTCCGACGCCATTGCCGCAAGATGACCGCCCCACTCATTGGCCTGCAGCAAAATGTCGTTGGCGATCACGTCGAGCTTCTTCTGTGCTTCACCTTGAATGTTGTCGGTGCCGGCCTCGCCCAACAAGCCGGCGAGCGCTCCTTTGGAAACATTGACGCTGATTGCCTTGACTGCCCGGGCAACGACCTCGATCAACAAGCGCAGATCGGGATTGATGCGACCGGCTCGTTGCTGCTCGATTAGATGCTGGGTAAGCGTGACTCGAGACATTTAAGACTCCGTAGGTGCCCGTTCCGGAACGTGTCGCGGGCGGGGCAGAATGATTGCGCGCAGGTCGACAGGCTCATCCAGCGACGGCCTGAGTCTCGGATGGCGTCGGACCGCAGGCGCAACCGCCCGCGTTGGTGGCGCATCCGGCGGTCGATGCCGGGACGGTCCCGGTTTCGAAGTCGAAGCCGACCGACTTCAGGGTGAAAGCAAGCGCTGCATCCATTCCGGATGCGTGATGTCCAAACCAGGCGGGCAGTTCCTCGATCAAGCGCCCAAGAAAGAAGCCGTC
>JAEUNS010000392.1 GCA_016790005.1 Zoogloeaceae bacterium | reverse complement strand
GACTTGAGGTTTCCGCCCCCAAGCCTCACCAGCGTCTTGCTGCCACATCCCGAGGCCAGCGACATGCCGACGCCGAAGCACAGTCCGCCGACCAGATGCGAGAGCCACGCGAGGCGCGAGCCCGTGTAGATGGAATGGGTGGGATCGAACAGCGCGCCGAACTGCAGCGCACCGGTGGCGAGCATCGCGACCGCCATTGCGAGCGCCCACATCCGCATGCGGTTCCAGTTGCCGATATTCACAATGTCCGATACGGCGCCGAGGGTACAGAAATGGGTCTTGCTGGTGACAGCGCCGAACAGGATGCCGAGTGCGAATGCCATCCAGGCAATGCTTGACGCGGCAATGATGGGTTCGTCGGTCATGGCGCAATAGGGGTAGGGGGTTCAGTCGATCCGGTAACGGGTCGGGTCGGGCACGCCGGCGGTTTCAAAGCCCGCCTTGCGCAGCCTGCATGCTTCGCAGACGCCGCACGCCCGACCTGCATCGTCGGCCTGGTAACATGATACGGTTTGCGAGTAGTCGACGCCGAGACTCAGGCCGAGCCTGACGATATCGGCTTTCGAGCACTGCATCAAGGGCGTGTGAACACTCATCTTTCCCCCCTCGACGCCGGCTCTGGTCGCCAGGTTGGCGAGACTCTCGAATGCCCGTACGAAGTCAGGGCGGCAGTCGGGGTAGCCGGAGTAGTCGACTGCATTGACGCCGATGAAAATGTCGTTGGCCCCGAGCACCTCGGCCCACGCGAGTGCGATCGACAGCATCACGGTGTTGCGTGCGGGTACATAGGTCACGGGAATGCCCTCGCCCGGACCGCTTGTAGGAACCGCAATCGATGCGTCGGTGAGTGCCGAGCCACCGAAGTCACCCAGGCTGACGCTAGCCACCCGATGTTCGAGCGCGCCGATGGCCTGTGCAACCCGCCTCGACGCCGCCAGCTCGGCGTTGTGACGTTGTCCATAGGCCACTGACAGCGCGTAGCACTCGAAGCCCATGTCGCGCGCAATTGCTAGGCAGGTCGCGGAGTCGAGTCCGCCGGAAAGCAGGATTACGGCGCGTTTGGGCTTGTTCATGGCGTTCTCGTTGCCGGTGGATTGATTCTGAGTTGCGGTCGTGCCTTGGGCGCGGTCAGCGACCGCGGGCGTCGTGCCAAAGTATCTTGTGCAGCTGGAGTTGGAAGCGTACCGGAAGCCGGTCGCGAACGATCCAGTCGGCCAGGTCGCTTGGGTTCAGTTGCCCTTGCACCGGAGACAACAGAACGCTGCAACATCTGCTCAGATTGTGATTCGCAATGACCTCGCGTGCCCACTTGTAGTCGTTCTCGTCCGCAAGCACGATCTTGATCTCGTCATCCGGGCCGAGCAGGGGAAGGTTCTCCCAGCGGTTGCGAGCGGCTTCACCCGAACCCGGCGCCTTGAGATCCATGATGCGTGCAACCCGCGGGTCAACCGGCGAAATATCGAGCGCTCCGCTGGTTTCGAGCGACACAGAAAAGCCCGCGTCACAAAGCGCAGTCAGCAGGGCTGGGCATGACTTCTGCGCGAGCGGCTCACCGCCGGTTACGCACACATGGTGCAAACCGTGTGAGCTCACTTCGTTCAGAATCGATTCGAGGCTGCGGGTTTCTCCGCCCTGAAAGGCGTATTCGGTGTCGCACCATACGCAGCGCAGCGGGCAGCCGGTGAGTCGAACGAACACGGTGGGCAGGCCGACTCGCGAGGATTCGCCCTGTAGCGACGCGAAAATCTCGGTGATCCGGAGCTTTTGGCCGACGGACTCGACTTCAACACCTGCCAAGGCTTACTGCCCGAGTCGCTGGCTGGCCTGCTGGGCTGCCGTGCTGTTGGGGTACTGCGAAATCACCTTGCGTAGGGTTTCCTGCGAGCCGCGTGCATCACCTAGCGCCTGCTGCGTATTGGCCAGACCGAGCATTGCGTCGGGAGCGACCTTGTCCTGAGGCCAGCGTTGCAGGACGGTGTTGAAGTGGCCACGAGAAGCAGCGATGTCGCGTGCCTGAAGCGCAGCATTACCGGCCCAGAAATGGGCGTTGGGCAAAGATCCGCTCTGCGGATGACGGGCGATGAAGCGGTTGAATGCGGCGAGTGCTTCGGAATGCTTGCCGCCCTTGAGCAGGGTTAGTGCGGCTTCATACTCGGTCGATTCGGCAGCCGGGTCAGCCGTGCTTGCGCCCGCGGTTGGTGCTGGTGCAGTGCCGAGCAATGTGCCGGCGTCGGCGCCAGGTGGTTGAGCGCCACCTTCGAGACGCTGGATACGCTTGTCCAGATCGACATAAAAATCGCGTTGACGCTGCTTTAGCGACTCGAGCTCATGCGTGAGCACTTCGGCCTGTCCGCGCAAGTTTGCAACTTCGTTGCGGAGCATTTCGTTTTGATTGGCGAGTTCGAGCTGCCCCCGATTGCTTGCTTCCATCCGTGCAGTCATCTCATTACGCAACTCGACGATCTGGCGCCTTGCCTGATCGTCACCGCCGAAAAGCTGGGCGTGCGCTGTGTTGAAACCGAGCATGGACAAAAGAAACGCAATCGGGAGCAGCTTATTCATCAGAATTCACCAGAGTAGAGCATGTCGGCACGCCGGTTTTCGGCGAAACATGTCTCGGTGGCTTCTTCGCAACGTGACTTTTCTTCACCGAGACTCACTGATTCTATCTGGGATTCGCTTGCGCCGAGAAGTAGCAGCGCCTGTTTTACCGCCTCGGCGCGCTTCTGACCGAGTGCCAGGTTGTACTCGCGACTGCCCCGTTCATCCGTATTGCCCTGGACCAACATGCGCATGTCTGGGTTCTGAGTCAGAAAACGAGCATGTGCGTCTACCAGCGATGTGAACTCCGAGCGGACCGTGAAACTGTCGAAGTCGAAATACACGCTGCGGCGCGACAGAATGTTGTTCGGGTCGGTTAGGGCTGCGATACCCGAGCCGGACATCCCCGGCGCGGTCACGGTCGTGACGCCAGCACCGGCATCAGACACGCCAGCGGCCGAATCGGTGCTGGTGCCAGTGCTGCCGCAGGCAGCGAGCATTGCGGACAGAATTGCGGGGAGGAGGTACTTCTTCATTTTCAACGGTCCTTGCTGATAGGGGGTGGGGGAAAACTGTTCAGAATTTGGGTTGTGGGCCCCAGGCGGGCTCACGCACATCGGAAGCCTGGATCGACAGCCGCTGCTTGATCCGCCCATCGGAAGACACCGCCGACAGAACCCCGCGTCCGCCGCTTTCGGTGGCGTAGAGAATCATGCGGCCGCTCGGTGCAAAGCTGGGCGATTCATCACGGTTGGAGTTGGTCAGCACGGTGGTCTGGCGAGTGGCCAGGTCCATGATCGCCACCTGGAAGCGGCCTTCGTTGCGGCTGATGTAAGCCATGCTCTTGCCGTCGCTCGATAGGCGCGGCGAAACGTTGTAAGTGCCCTGGAAGGTGACGCGCTGAGCGGTGCCGCCATTGACCGATACGCGGTAGATCTGCGCCCCGCCGCTGCGGTCGGACGAGAAGTAAATCCATTCGCCATCTGGTGACCAGGCCGGCTCGGTGTCGATTCCGCCCGAGGATGTGACGCGACGCGCGCCCGATCCGTCCGAGTTCAGAATGTAGAGCTGAGAGTTGCCGTCTTTGGTCAGAACCACCGCGAGGCGCTGGCCATCGGGTGACCAGGTCGGGCCGGAATTGGAACCACGGAAATTCGCCAGGACATTACGCTGGCCGGTCGGCAGGTTGTGGACATACACGACTGGTTTCTTGGCCTCGAACGACACATAGGCCAGGCGTTGCCCATCAGGTGCCCACGATGGCGAGATGATAGGCTCGCGGGAAACCAGCGCGGTTTGCGGATTCATGCCATCGGCGTCGGCAACCTGGAGTTCATAGCGGCCGCCGCTCTTGACCACGTAGGCGATGCGGGTCGAAAAGTAGCCAGCCTGGCCGGTGAGCTTTTCGTATACGAAATCGGCGATGCGATGCCCGGTGTTGCGATACTGTGCCGGTGCCATGCGAATCGCGAGGGCGCCCAACTCGGACTGGCGCTGGGTGTCAAAGAGGCGAAAACGCACATCGAAGCGACCATCGGCCTGTGCGATGACGCTGCCGGTGAGCACCGCGTCGGCACCGCGCGCGCGAATATTGACCAGGTCGGGCCGAACCGACTCCGGCAGCGCCACGAGGCCCAGGTCGACCAAGTTGAACAACCCGCTTCGCTCGAGGTCGGCCCGTACCACATCGGTGACCGCGCGCGGCAGCGCCCCTTCGTTCTCGAAAATTGGAATCGCGACGGGAAAGCGCGATGCCCCCGCGCCGGTGATCTCGATGGCGAGTTGCGCGTGCGCGGCCATACTCAGCAGCGCAATTCCGGCGAAAAGAAGGGTTTTTAGTTTGTTCAGCATAGTCATATTTATTTGCACCGCAGCAATTATAGCGATTTCAGGAAAAAGGGAACTGCTTAAATGTGCTTAATCTCTGTTTTTAAATATTTTTATGCAAATGCACATGTTTCATTCCTCGTAAGGCCGGAAAGTCAAGAGCAGCTGCCGCTGGAAGGCGGCTGGATTCGATGGCAGTGGCAGCGGGCTGGCAGCATGAATTGCGCGAACGATTGCGTCGTCCAGCGGGGGAATGCCTGATGAGCGCTTAAGCTGGACATCAAGTACGTCACCCGCAGGCGTCTGAATAACCTCGAAAACCGCCTCTGGATTCCCGGAGATACCAGGCGGGGCGATCAAGCGGCTGCGGACTCGCTGTGAGATCGCGTTGCGATAGGCGTCCAGTTCGCCGGCCGAGGCGCGCGAAGCGGAGGTCGTGCCACGTTGTGGCGTGCCGCCGAACACCTTCTCGGCGTTCAGGCGTTCTGATTCCTGCTCAAGCATCTTCGCCATATAGTCATCCTTTGGGGGCTTGACCGGCTTTGGTTCGGGCTTTGGCTCAGGTTTCGGCTGTGGCTTGGGTTCAGGCTTGGCCTGTGGCTTTGGCTCTGGTTTCGGCTCTGGTTTCGGCTCAGGCTTCGGTTTGGGCTCTGGTTTGGGTGCAGGCTTGGGTTCCAGCTTTGGCTCGGGTTTAGGTTCAGGCTTCTTGGGCTCGGGCGCCTTCGTGGCGATGTCGGGCTTAGGGGTCGGCTTTGGTTCGGGCTTTGGTTCCGGCTTGGGCTCTGGTTTGGGCTCTGGTTTGGGCTCAGGCTTGGGTTTCGGCTCAGGTATGGGCGCAGGCTTCGGTGTGGGTGTCGGCGCGGGAGGCTGGGCAGCGCGGGAGGGCGCCGGTGCGGACACCAAATCCACCTCCATTGCTGCGGGGGGGGCGCTTTGCCAGCGCAATCCGAACACCAGAAACGCGATCAGACCAATGTGAACGCCCAGCGTCAGGCCGATCGAAATCCACCGGCCGGGCAGGGTGCGTTTTTCGAGGTATGGCCTGTCGTTCATCGTCCGCCTGTGCCGGTCTGGGTCTGGAGTCCGACTTTCTGGAATCCGGCCTGGCGAAGTCCGTTGAGGGTATCCATGACTTTTTCGTAGGTGACGTTCTTGTCGGCGGCGACTACCACCGATTGGGCCGGATTGCGTTCTATCGCTGCTTTGAGCGCGCGTTGCAGGTCGTTGCTGCTCATTGGTTTTGCCGGTGCGGCACCGGTTTCCTTGAGCTCTAGGCTGCCGTTCGGCTTGACGACCACATACATGGCTTCGGAGGGTGGTTGCGGGACTTCGGCCACGGTCGGCAGATCGACACTTCCGGTCTGGATCATCGGTGCAGTGGCCATGAAGATGACGAGCAGAACCAGCATCACATCGATATAGGGCACGACGTTGATCTGGTTCATGAGGCGGCGCTGGCGCATGGTGTGCAGTTCCGTTTCGTACTCAGCGCAGGTGGCGCTGCAGGATGTTGGAGAACTCTTCCATGAAGCTCTCGAAGCGGATGCCGACCCGATCGATGTCATGGGTATAGCGGTTGTAGGCCACCACCGCTGGAATGGCTGCGAAGAGGCCGATTGCGGTCGCAACCAGGGCTTCGGCGATGCCCGGTGCAACCTGTGCGAGCGTGGCAGAACTCATGCTCGATAGACCGCGGAACGCGTTCATGATGCCCCAAACCGTTCCGAGTAGGCCGATATAGGGGGAAACCGAGCCGACCGTCGCAAGAAAAGACAGATGGGCCTCGAGGTCGTCCATTTCGCGCTGATGGGTGGCACGCATCGCTCGCCGCGAGCCATCGATGATTGCACCGTTGTCGTGACTTTTGGTCCGCAGTTTGGTGAATTCGCGGTAGCCGGCCTCGAAGATGCGCTCCATGCTACCGGTTTCGTGGCGGGCGGATGCCGCTGCCTGATAGAGCGTGTTCAGGTCGCCGCCGCTCCAGAAGTCTCGCTCAAATGAGCTGGTGTGCTCCCGTGCCGCCCGGATCTGAAACCATTTGCGAAAAATCCAGTACCACGAAATGAGCGACAGGGCCGCCAGCAGCCCCATGATGAGCTGTACGAACAAGCTGGCCTGGCTGATAAGACTGACAATTGAAAGATCTGCGGTGGCGGTCATGATGGAGTGGGGTTATGCAATCTGGTACGCAATTCGGGTGGGAGAGGTGCGGGGCGTTGTCCCGCGATGTCAATGCAGGCGATCGTGATTCGTGCGTCGAAAATAAGTTCCTGTGTGCGATGGATTTTTTGATCGAACTCCAGACTTGCGCCGCCCAGCCTGGAAATTTGCGAAACCACCACCAGCAAATCGTCAAGTTTGGCCGGGGTGCGATAGCGTGCCTCGACCGAGCGTACGACAAAAGCGATGCCTTTGTCGGCCATCAACGCGTGTTGCGCAAAGCCGAGCGTTCTCAGCCATTCGGTGCGGGCACGTTCGCAGAACCGCAGGTAGTTGGCGTAGTAGACGAGCCCCGCTGCGTCGGTGTCCTCGTAGTACACTCGAACAGGGAGTGAAAAAGCCTCGGAAGAGCGTGGCGGTTGGATGGATCGTCGCTTGGTCATTCACGCATTCTATCCGACCGACCCGTCGGATTTTCGGGGGATGCACGTTCTAGCATTGCAAAAGGTAAGCAAACTTGAATTTCCGGCCCCCGTGCTGCAATGCAGCTGCAATCGCGCAACCCATGCGCAAGTCCAGCCGCCAAAATGCTATTCTCTACGCCACGTCGGGATGTGTAATCTTTGAATATTGCGTCTGCACCAAGCGCCAATATGTCCTCTGTCGGCAAGAAAGCTCAAAGCGCGAGATCCGACGCCCCGAAAGGCGGGCGTGGAGATGGTGCGTCGGCAGCGCGGGCGGTCAATCGCACCGAGCTGTCCACGATCGACTTCAGTGGTGACGCATCGATTGCGCTCGCAGACTGTGCGGGGATGGTCCGTGTCCATGAGGTCGGGCCGGGCATTGGTGCAACTTATGAAGAGGCTGCAGTGCTTTACGCCAATGGCGATCTGCGCGAAGCCGAATCCCTGCTCGATGGGGCACTGTCCGATGATGGCGGAGCGGCCGGCGAGGGCTTGTGGATGATGCTGCTCGATCTTTACCGGCTGACAGGGCAGCGTGAGCGTTTCGAGTCGCGGGTGCTCGATTATGCGACCCGCTTCGAGCGCTCTCCGCCGCCTTGGAACGACCTTTCGAAAAAGCCGATGCGCGCGCGATCAGAGGTGGTGCCGTTGATCAATCTCGCCGGGAATCTTTCGAGTGCGGCGACCGAGCAGTTTCGTCAGATGCTGGTGATAGGGCAGAAGAGTGGCGCAATTCGCATCGACCTGAAACGGGTAAGGTCATTCGAAAACGAAGGCTGCGGTCTGTTGCTCGATGCGATTAAAAAGCTTGGACGCGAGCGCGCCAAGGTTTCGCTTATGAACGCCGCCGGGCTGGTCGAGATGCTGGCGGGCAAGGTCCGCCCGGGTGAGGCCGACGATCGCGAGAGCTGGTTGCTGTTGCTGGAGTTACTTCAGCACACCGGTGAGTTCGAACGTTTCGAAGACGTGGCGCTCGATTATGCGATCACTTTTGAGGAATCTCCGCCTTCTTGGGAAAATGTCGAGCCGGCCGCGGTGACCGAGGCCACGTCAGCGGCCGAAGAGGTGCAGCACTCGGACGCGACCTTCGTGCTCGAGGGCGATGTGACCCATGCAGGCGCTGAAGTCCTGCGCAAGCTCGCCGCCTTCGCCTCCGAGCGCTCAAGTGTGGAGGTCGAGTGCGGCTTGTTGCGGCGTATGGACTTCGTCAGTGCCGGAACGCTGTTCAACATTCTTTCCACGCTGCGTGCTCAGGGCAAGCTGGTTTGTCTGCAGAACGTAAATGCCATGGTTGCGGCGCTGCTGCGAGTCATGGGAATCGATCAAGTGGCGCAGGTCATGCTGCGAGGCTGAAACCTCGCGATCCAGCTCACCTTCAAGTCGGGAACAATTGAATGGAACAATATCACGGCACCACGATACTCTCGGTGCGCCGCGGAAAGCGCGTCGCACTGGGTGGCGACGGTCAGGTCACGCTTGGCAACATCGTCATCAAGGCAACCGCACGCAAGGTGAGAACCATCCACCAGGGCAAGATTCTGGCCGGATTCGCGGGTGGCACCGCCGATGCGTTCACCCTGTTCGAGCGCTTCGAGGCAAAACTCGACAAGCATCAGGGCAATCTGTTGCGCAGCGCGGTCGAATTGGCCAAGGACTGGCGTACCGACCGGATGCTGCGACGGCTCGAAGCCATGCTCGCGGTGGCAGATTCCGAGCATTCGCTCGTGATTACCGGTAACGGCGACGTGCTCGAACCGGAGCAAGGCATCGTCGCGATCGGCAGCGGCGGCGCCTTTGCCCAGTCTGCCGCCCGGGCGTTGCTCGAGAACACCGAGCTGGCGCCCGAAGAGATCGTGGCCAAGTCGCTCGCAATTGCCGGCGATCTTTGCATCTATACCAATCAGTCACATGTAATCGAGGTGCTCGAGGGATGACTCAGATGACCCCCCCGGAGATCGTCTCCGAACTCGACAAACACATCGTCGGGCAAAACAAGGCCAAGAAGGCGGTGGCGATTGCGCTGCGTAATCGCTGGCGGCGCGCCCAGGTCGAGGAGCCGCTCAGAAGCGAGATCACGCCCAAGAACATCCTGATGATTGGTCCGACCGGCGTCGGCAAGACCGAGATCGCGCGCAGGCTGGCGCGTCTCGCCAATGCGCCGTTCATCAAGATCGAAGCAACCAAGTTCACCGAGGTTGGCTACGTCGGACGCGATGTCGACACGATCATCCGCGATCTTGCCGAGATTGCGGTCAAGGACGTGCGCGAGCGCGCGATGCGTTCGGTGCGCGACCGCGCGATGGACGCCGCCGAAGACAGGGTGCTCGATGTATTGCTGCCGCCGGCGCGGCCGACCAGTTTCGATGCCGAGCCGGTTGCGCAGGATTCGGCCACGCGTCAGAAATTTCGCAAGAAATTGCGCGAAGGCGAGCTCGACGACAAGGAGATCGAGATCGAGGTGGCCTCGCCCGCAATGACCGCCGAGATCTTCGCTCCGCCGGGCATGGAAGAACTTACCCAGCAGATTCAGGGCATGTTCCAGAATCTCGGCGGTGGCAAGAAGAAATCGCGCAAGCTGCGCATTGCCGAAGCGCTCAAGGTGCTCGCCGATGACGAGGCGGTGCGCCTGATCAATGACGAAGAGGTCAAGACCGAGGCGGTGAGGGCGGTCGAGCAGAACGGTATCGTGTTTCTCGACGAAATCGACAAGATCGCCGCGCGCTCCGACATGCAGGGCGCCGATGTCTCGCGGCAGGGCGTGCAGCGCGACCTTCTGCCTTTGGTCGAGGGCACGACCATATCGACCAAATACGGCATGATCAAGACCGATCATGTGTTGTTCATCGCGAGTGGCGCGTTTCATTTGTCCAAACCGAGCGACCTTATTCCCGAGCTGCAAGGACGTTTTCCGATCCGGGTTGAGCTTGAGAACCTGTCGGTCGAAGACTTCGAGTGCATCCTCACCCAGACCGATGCTTGTCTGACGCGCCAGTATCAAGCCTTGCTCGCGACCGACGGAGTTGAGCTCGACTTCATCGCCGACGGGATCCGGCGCCTGGCCGAGATTGCATTTCATGTAAATGAGAAAACCGAGAATATCGGTGCGCGGCGCCTTTACACGGTCATGGAGAAGCTGCTCGAAGAGGTATCGTTCGACGCAGGTAAGGCGGGAGTGAGCAAACTGCGGATCGATGCCGCTTACGTCGATTCACGCCTACAAGCCTTGTCGCAACGCGAGGATCTGGCGCGTTACGTGTTGTAATTCCAAGGGGCGTCCTGCGCTCCGTACCCCAAACTCGCCGGGGCGATGGTGTAAACCGCGCCATTGCCCGTTGGTGATCGATGACGCAGGTCTTGCGAAGCCCCGAATGCTGATACGTATCATCTCGATCCTGTTTCCCCTGTTCGCGATCACCGCAGTGGGCTTTTTCGTCGGGCGAAAGATGAAGCCCGATCTG
>JAEUNS010000361.1 GCA_016790005.1 Zoogloeaceae bacterium | reverse complement strand
AAGCCGATCCGGCTGCGCCATCCGCTGATCTTCTATTTCGGCCATACCGCGACCTTCTTCATCAACAAGTTGCTGCTGGTCGGGCTGGTGACGACGCGAATCAATCCGCGCTTCGAGTCGATGTTCGCGATCGGGGTCGACGAGATGAGCTGGGACGACCTCGACGATGCAAACTACGACTGGCCCAGTGTGGCGGAGGTGAAGGCCTACCGCGACGCTGTGCGTGCAACGCTCGACCACGTCATCCGCAACGCGCCGCTCAAGCTTCCAATTGGGTGGGACAACCCGTGGTGGGCGATTCTGATGGGCATCGAACATGAGCGCATCCATCTCGAGACCTCGTCGGTGTTGATGCGCCAGCATCGCCTCGAGCATGTGCGCCCGCACCCCGCATGGCAGCCGTGCCGCGAGCACGGTGAAGCCCCGGCCAATAGGCTGGTGGACATCCCGGCCGGCAAAGTTGTTCTGGGCAAGACCTACGACGATGCGTACTACGGCTGGGACAACGAATACGGCCGACATGCGGCGAGCGTGCCCGCCTTCAAGGCAGCTCGCCAGCTGGTTTCGAATGGCGAATTCCTGGGCTTCGTCGAGGCCGGCGGCTACGCCGACGACAGCCTTTGGACCGAAGAGGGTCGAGGCTGGCGAGATTTTGCCCATGCCACGCATCCGACTTTCTGGCTGCGCGAGGGGAGTGAATGGCAACTGCGCCTGATGACAGAAGTCATCACGATGCCGTGGAACTGGCCGGTCGAGACCAATTACCACGAGGCCAAGGCCTTCTGTAACTGGAAGGCGCGCGAGACCGGCGATCCGGTGCGCCTGCCGAGCGAGGACGAATGGTATCGCCTGGTGGAGGTCGCGGGCGTGCACGAGATCCCGGAGCAGGAACCGGCCCGGGCCAACCTTCACCTCGATCACTGGGCGTCGTCATACCCGGTCAACAAGTTTGCGCATGGCCCGCTGTTCGACGTGGTGGGCAACGTATGGCAATGGACCGAAACCCCGATCTACCCGTTCGAGGGCTTCGCGGTGCATCCGATCTATGACGACTTCACCACCCCGACCTTCGACGAACGCCACAACCTGATCAAGGGCGGTGCCTGGATATCATGCGGCAACGAAGCCCGTCTGGCTTCGCGCTATGCGTTTCGTCGCCACTTTTTCCAGCATGCCGGGTTTCGCTATGTGGTGGGCGAGCCGCTCGCGGCCCCGCCGGTGTCTGTCTATGAGACCGACCGCCTGCTGTCGGAATATGCCGAGTTCCACTATGGCGACGAATACTACGGCGTTCCGAACTTTCCGCGCGCGGTCGCCGAACTTGTGATTGCCGCCATGGGGGAACGGCCGGCCCGCAGCGCGCTTGACCTGGGCTGTGCCACCGGGCGCGCCACCTTCGAGCTGGCACGGCACTTCGACAAGGTCACCGGCATCGACTTCTCCGCACGCTTCATCGGCGCCGGGGTACAACTCGCCGAACAGGGGACGCTACGCTACACCCTGACCGACGAAGGCGAACTGGTGTCCTATCATGAGCGACGCCTGTCCGAGCTTGGCCTGGAGGACGTGCGCGACAAGGTCGAGTTCTTCCAGGGCGATGCCTGCAACCTTAAACCGCAGTTCGTTGGCTACGACCTCATCGTTGCGGCGAACCTGATAGACCGGCTTTACAGCCCGCGAAAACTCCTCGAGAGCATCCACACCCGCATCAATCCGGGCGGACTGCTGCTCATCACCTCGCCCTACACCTGGCTCGAAGAGCATACCCCACGCAGCGAATGGCTAGGCGGCTTCAAGCGCGACGGCGAAACCGTTACGACTCTCGACGGACTCAAGGCCGTTCTGGGTGGGCACTTCAGACTCATTGGCGAGCCGCGCGCCATCCCGTTCGTCATTCGTGAAACACGCAGGAAGTTTCAGCACACTCAGGCAGAGGCGACGATCTGGGAACGGCTAGCCTAGCGCACCGCTACCGGAGACGGCAGCAACCGCCGATCAACAGGAACGCACAATATCAAAGCCCTGCCAGCCTGGTCGAGTTTGCGGTCGCGCGTGCAAGCACCGGTTTCATGCCGCTGGAGGCAACCCGCGCTGCTGAAGACGAGAACTGGGCCGCGGTGGCGGCCGACAGGGTGAGGGTGCGGATCAGTTTTGCCTGACCCGCGATGACCTCGGCCGGCGTGCGGCTCGTGGCCAGCATCATCATGTCGGCCATGCATTCCATCATCTGGCTCATCGCACGGCTACCGAGCTTGAGATTGAAGCGCATCATCTGCTCGGCCATTGCCTGCAGAGACTCGGTTGCGGCCTCGATCTTCTCCTGACCCATCAGGTTGAACTCGGCCAGATCATGCTCGCTCGGATTGGGGCCAGCCACGGCCATGCGGCCGGTGCGGTGACCGATTACATGGGCCGAGGCCATCATCATCTCGGTGGTCTGGAGAGCAAGATCGGACCAGATCCGGATCGGATTGGCGAGCAGACTGCGGTTTATGCTTTGGTTCATGTCGTTCCCTTGGTGTGAATCCGCGCGAGCACGGATGTGGTGCATGCGACAGTATCACAGGCGTCGCCTGCGCGCTCTGTTCGAAAGCACACACTCGCGCCCAATCAGCACCAGGGAAGATTGATGGATGCTCCGCCGGCAACGCAGGGTCTGCCGGCGTGGATCAGAAGAACCTATGCGGCCTTGCGCGCACTGCGGCGTGGCGGGGTCGCCGCGAGCCCTGGCTGAAGCGCCTCGTCCCCCGTCTCCATGCTGTTGGCGACGATATCGCGCGCGACCTGAAAAAGTTGGGCGTAGGCTTCGCTTACCTGAGTCATCGCGACCTGGACCTGTTCAAGCATATCCGCACCGCCTGCCGGGCGATCGCTTGCCAGGCCTTCGACCAGCGCCCGCAGCGAGCGGCTCAGATCGTTCATCTGCTCGACTTGAACCCGCGTGATCTGTGACTGGGCGCGACTGAGGATGTCGTTGAGGTTGCGAGCGTATTCGGCTCCGAGGTCGATTGCCTGCGAATGAGCATGTGAGCCCGACTCACCGGGTTCGCGCAGCCCGGCAACCAGCGACTCCCTACCGGTCGTCGATAGCGCCCGGGCCACGCTCAGGTTCAATTCGAACATTGCCTCGGACGTATCCAGCACAATCTCGACCATCGATTTGAGGGCCGCGCCATTCACCTCGGCAACAGCGGAAAGTTTTTGCAGGGGATCACTCATCCTGGTCACTCCTGAAGTGCTTGCGAGAATTCAGTGGATCATGGTTTCAGGGCCGGCGCAGCGCGCCGACCCGAACTTGGTTTGCAAAGTCCACCCCGGGGTTCAATTGGGTCGGTAAATGTCGGTGCCGTCTGTCAAACCCAGGGCAAGCGCACTCACATGAATGAACCTGACCGTACTCTCGGCGGAAAAGGGACCAAGAATCACCGAGGCGGGCCCCGGCCGGGCGCACGCGCTACCCTGCCCGTCGTCGCCTCGGGTCAGGATCACCACCGCAAAATAGGCCGGGCATTGTGCCACCGCCCGGATTGAATCGATCGGCACACAAGTGTGCGCCGGGGCCTTTACGGAATCGCTATTAACTGGCTGCATGTTTGTCTCCTCCACTTCGCACCTCTTTGGATGCTCCGTTTCGCATTGGTTCGGATCCGGATGTCTGATGCCCCGGTTAATTCTCGAAACCAGCCAATCTGTCTCGCTCGACACCTCTTGATCAGGTCCGCGGTCAGGTGTTCGATCATTCGAACAGCGCATATACACGACCGCATTGTCGGCTCGAATTGTTAAGTTTTGAATCGCGGATGTCTGTCGGCCCTGCGCCAGATCGGCGTCGGAATTTGGCACGACATGCGTGAGATTTTTCCTACACCCAAATCGGGCGCTTGCGCCCCCTGGTTGCGGGGATACAATTTGTCCGGCTTTACCGCAGGCTTGCCACGCCCATATCGTCAGCGCAACTTATCGACTGATCCTTGGCATTACCTTCCACCGGCCAGGGCATGACGGAGACAATCAATGAGCATGAAGCGGGAGCGCACAAGTACCGGGGCTCATTCAGCAGTTCAGGATACTGGCGTTTCATCCTTGGACCTCCAGCATGCAGCTTTTCTGGCGCACACCGCCAGGCTAACGCCCGAGCATGCCCAGCGCCAGCATTTGCTGCTCGATAACCTGCCGTTCATTGCCTGGCTGAAGGATGCCAGCAGCCGCTTTCTGCTCGTCAACGATGCCTTCGCCAAGGCATTCGGGCTGACAAGCCCCTCAGAGGCTGTCGGCAAGACCGACTTCGACCTGTCTCCGCAAGCGGTCGCGCAAGGCTATCGTGCGGCCGATCTCGAGGTACTTGCGGCTCGCAAGCCGATGACCATCGAAGAGCGCATTCTTGATCACGGCGAACTCAGGTGGTTCGAAACCTACAAGACGCCCGTGCTAGACGAGCACGGCGAGCTGATCGGAACGGCCGGGTTTGCGCGCGACATCACCGCGCGCAAGGAGGCCGAGGCCAACCTGCTGCATATCAATGATTCCCTCGAAGAGCAGGTCGTGGTGCGCACGGCCGAGGCAGAAACACGCGCACGCGAGTTGCTCGAGTCGGAGCGCTTCTTCCACGCAACCATCGATGCCCTCCCGGCCATTTTGTGCGTACTCGACGAGCATGGGCGGATCATTGCGGTGAATCGCGCCTGGCGTGACTTCGCTGCAGCCAATGGCGGCAACGCCGAGGCCTTGTGCGAGGGGGTCAGCTACCTGAAGGTGTGTGATGAGGCCGCAGCAATGGAACAGGAGGTCGCCCACACGGTTGCCAGCGCGATCCGTTCGATTCTGGCAGGCCGGCAACAGCACTTTATGTATGAGTATGAATGCAGCAGTCTGGTGAGAACACGCTGGTTCACCATGAGCATGACCCGCTTTCCCGGAGACGGGCCAACGCGCCTGGTGGTGATGCATGACGAAATCACCGAACGCCGACGGCTGGCCGAAGCCCATCGCGAAAGTGCCGAGCGCCTCAAGCGCCTGGCTGCTCACCTCGAGTCGGTACGTGAAGAGCAAAGCGCGACGATCGCCCGCGAGGTGCACGATGAACTCGGTGGCACCCTCACGATGCTGAAGCTCGCACTTACGACCCTGGTCGATGATGTCGCCCCGTTGGCGCCGATGCGACCACGCCTTGAGGGCATGCTCGATCAGGTTAATTCGGCACTCCAGACGGTCAAGCGCATTTCGGCCAACCTCCGCCCGGGCATTCTCGACACGCTCGGCCTTACCGCGACCATTCGTTGGTATGCCGGCCAGTTCGCCCGCATGACCGGCATTGCGGTCGAGGTCCGCATTCCTGAACATGTCACCCTGCCGAGCGAGAGCAGCACGGTGGTGTTCAGAATCATCCAGGAGGGGCTGACCAACATCGCCAAGCATTCCGCGGCCACCAGGGCAAGAATCACCCTGACCCTGCGCAAGACCGAACTGGTGTTGCGCCTCAGTGACAATGGCGTCGGACTGGCCGAGAACAGCCTCAGCAAGCAGGACTCCTTCGGGGTCATCGGCATGCTCGAGCGGGCCTGCCATCTCGGCGGGCAACTCTCGCTGACCGCCCCGCTCGGAAAGGGTGCCGTACTGACCTTGCGCTTGCCGCTCGAGTCGGGCAACCACACCGACAGGGGAGCAAGGCATCCATGGTGAAGATCCTGATCGCGGACGACCATGCGGTGGTGCGCGGCGGACTGCGTCAGTTCTTCGCGTCCACCTCCGATATCGAGGTCTCCGCTGAAGCGGCCACCGGCGCCGAGGCGCTCGCACTCGCCCATGCCGACAACTGCGACATCGTGCTGCTCGACATCGCCCTGCCCGACCTCAACGGGCTCGAGGTATTGCGGCGCATCAAGCATACTCAGCCCAATCTTCCTGTGCTGATCTTCAGCATGTTCAGTGAAGACGAGTTTGCGCTACCGGCACTCAACGCGGGCGCATCCGGCTTTCTCAACAAGGACAGCCCGCCCGGCCAGATTCTGGCCGCAGTCCGCACGGTGGTCAGCGGCGCCCGCTATGTGAGCCCTGCATTGGCCGAGCAGTTGCTCGCCGGCACCGTCTCCAGCGGTAAGCGCCTGCCGCATGAGTGCCTTTCCAAGCGCGAAATGACCGTGCTGTTGCTACTGAGTCAGGGTGTTTCACTCACCGAGATCGGCGAACGCCTGCACCTGAGCGTAAAGACCATCAGCACCTACCGCGCGCGCATCCTCACCAAACTCGAGGTGAGTTCGAACGCCGAGATCACCCGCTATGTGCT
>JAEUNS010000380.1 GCA_016790005.1 Zoogloeaceae bacterium | reverse complement strand
ACTCTTGAATGGAAAAATCCATGCGTAAAACACTGATTGCCGCAGCCATTATTTCCGCCACGCCCTTCCTCGGCGCAAGCTTTGCCGTGGCCCAGGACAGCCCTTTTAGCGGAAGTATCACTTTCGTATCAGACTACATGTCACGCGGTTTCAGCTGGTCGGCCGGCAGCCCGGCGGTTCAGGGCGATATCAGCTACTCGCACGCGAGCGGCTTTTATGCCGGCGTATGGGCGTCGAGCATCTCGGACAGATCCTGGGGAAACATCGGTACCGATGGCGTCGAGTTCGACCTGTCTGCGGGTTTCGCCGGCGAGTTGGGCGACTTCGGATATGACTTGGGCGCCGTTCGCTACATCTACCCGGGTTCGCAGCCCACCAGCGCGCCCGACGGCACCGACTCGACAGAGCTCTACATTGGCCTGTCGTGGAACGTTCTCACGTTCAAGTATGCGCGTGACCTTGATTGGGACACCAACTACTACAGCCTCGACGCCTCTTACCCCCTGGCGCAGGACTTCTCGCTCGACCTGGGGGTCGGCGCACTGGACCCGGATGAGGGAGGCAACTACACCAACTGGAAGATCGGCGTCAGCACCGCTTACGCAGAGCTCGATTTCGGCCTGCACTATGTCGATTCAGACGAAAACGGCCCGAACTTCGACCGCACGGTGGTCTTCTCGGTCGGCAAGAGCTTCTGATTTAGCAGAGCAGCAAGGTCGGGACGGTCCCTCTCCTCGCCGTTTCGACCGACGGACACCCAAGGGTGTCCGTCATCATTTCCGCGCCGCGATCAGCCTGCAGCGTTGGCAAATGCCCGATCGATCTCCTTGCGCAGGGCCGCATAGTCGAGCGTGACCGGAAACTGCGGATACTCGCGAATGACATTCTCGGGCGGATGAAACAGGATGCCGCCATGCGCCTCGCCCAGCATCGCAAGGTCGTTGTAAGAGTCGCCGGCCGCAACCACGGTAAAGTTCAGTTCCTTGAAGCGCCGGACCGCCTCCTGCTTCTGGTTTGGCATGCGCAGGTGGTAATTCACCAGATAACCCTGATCGTCGGCTTCGAGGCTGTGGCAGAACAGCGTCGGCCAGCCGAGTTGCTGCATCAGCGGCTTCGCGAACTCGTAAAAGGTGTCCGACAGGATCACGACCTGGTAGTCACCGCGCAAGTCGTCCAGAAAGGCGCGCGCGCCCGGCATCGGCCCCATCTCGGCAATGACCGCCTGGATATCCGGCAGGCCCAGCTTGTGGTGCGTCAGAATCTCGAGCCGGTACTTCATCAGCACGTCGTAGTTGGGTTCGTCGCGGGTGGTGCGACGCAATTCTGCGATACCCGTGCGCGCCGCAAACTCAATCCAGATTTCCGGAACCAATACGCCTTCGAGGTCGAGACAGACTATTTGCACGGACGCGCCCTTTTTGATCAGTTTGAAAAGTGCGCGGATTCTATCACTTAAGCCCGGCGGCCTTGCGCCGCGGTACGCGCCGGTGGGCGTTGATGAAGTGCTCCGCGACCCTGAACAACCCGATCAGGACTGCAGCCATCAGCAGATACAGAAATCCGGCCAGCAGGAAGAACTCCATGTTCATGTAAGTGCGGGCGATCACGTTGCGGGTTGCGCCCATCAGGTCGAGCAGGGTAATGGTGGAGGCCAGCGCGCTGCCCTTGAGCATCAGGATCACCTCGTTGCCATAGGCGGGCAGAATGATGCCGAACGCGCGCGGCAGGATGATCTTGCGGTACTGGGTGGCGCGCGGCAGGCCGAGCGACCTGGCGGCCTCGATCTCGCCACGCGGCACCGCGAGAATGGCACCGCGCAGCAGCTCGGCGGAATACGCGGCGGTATTCAGGCTGAACGCGATGATCGCGCACCAGTAGGGCTGCGACAGCACCTCGGTCCATAGCCAGCCGGTTTCGCGCAGGCTCTCGAACTGCGACAAGCCGTAATAGACCAGAAAGATCTGTACCAGCAGCGGCGTGCCGCGAAAGAAGAAGATGTAGCCATAGGCCGGCATCCACAGCCACGGATTGTGGGTGATGCGCATCAGCGCGATCGGTAGCGCGATCGCAAGACCGATCAGACCCGACACCACGATCAGCTCGAGCGTCAGCCAGACGCCGTCGAGGATTCGAGGCAGATAGCGTGCATACGATGCCCAGGGTTCGGCGCCGCCGGCAAGGGTCTGCAGCCATTCGGACAGCAACACGACGAGCTCGCTCATGCGCGCGCCCCTTGGTAGCCGCGGTTCGCCCAGCGCTCGAGCCGCTGGATCACCTGCATCGAGATGATGGTGAGAATCAGATAGATGCCTGCCGCGGCCATGTAGAAGGTGAATGGCAGCTTGGTAAAGCCGGCAGCGACATAGGCCTGGCGCATCAAGTCGTCGAGACCGACCACCGACACCAGCGCCGTGTCCTTGAGCAGCACCAGAAACAGATTCCCGAGACCCGGCAGCGCGACCCGCCACAATTGAGGCAAAACGATGCGCCGGAAGGTGTCCCAACGCCTGAGACCCAGCGCGACAGCCGCCTCGCGCTGCCCCTTTGGAATCTCGAGGAGCGCGCTGCGAAAGACTTCGGTCGCATACGCACCAAAGGCGATCGAGAGTGCGGCGACGCCCGCGACAAAGGCATTGATCTCGACAAAGCTGCCGGTGATGCGCTCGATCAGCTCGGTGGCACCGAAATAGATGATCAGCACCAGCAACAACTCCGGGATGCCACGCATCAGGGTGTTGTAGGTGGTCGCGAGCCAGCGCAGGGGCGCAATCGGCGAAATCGCCGCCGCCGCACCGGCGAGCCCGAGCATCAACCCGAAGAACAGGCTGGTGAATGCAAGCTGCAGGGTGACCCAGGTACCCGACAGCAGAAGATGACCAAAACCCTGAAGATCCATGCTTCGATATGTCTCAGTCGGGCAGATCGGGCAATACGCATCCCGTCGCCGTGTTCAGGAGCCGGGGGCGCCGCGCGGCGCCCCGTCGGCCATCGATCAATAGATCGGGAAGGGGAAGTACTTCTCGTTGATCTTCTGGTAAGTGCCATCGGCGACGATCTCGCCAATCGCCTTGTTCATTCGCTCGCGCAGCTCGTTGTCCTGCTTGCGCACCGCAATGCCGATCTTGTCGTTGATGTCGACGTCTGCGCCCTTGAACTCGAACTTCTGCCCGGCCTCGGATTTCAGCCAGTCGTAGGCCGGAAACTTGTCAGACACCATGCCATCCAGGCGCCCGGCCGCGAGGTCGAGATAGGCGTTGTCCTGGGTATCGTAGAGCTTGACCGTGACCACCTTGCCGAGCGTGTCTTCGAGATACTGTCCGGCGATGGTCGCCCGTTGCGCCCCCAGCGTCTTGCCCTTGAGGGCTTCGGCATCGACCGACATCTCCTGCCCCTTCGGACCGATGAAGGCGAGCACGTTGGAATAGTAGGGTTCGGTAAACGCAACCACCCGTTGCCGCTCTTCGGTGATCGACATCGAGGCGACGATCGCGTCGTAGCGCCGCGACTGCAAGCCGGGAATGATGCCATCCCAGTCCTGCGCGACGATCTCGCAGTCCGCCTTCATCTTCTCGCACAGTGCCAGCGCGATGTCGACATCGAAGCCCTGCGGCTTGCCCGAAGCATCGATGAAGTTGAACGGCGCATAGGCGCCTTCGGTGGCGATCCGCAACTTGTCTGCGTGAGCCGGAGAAACGACCAGGCCCGCGGCCGCAATGATCAGGGTGCTTACCAGCTTGTCGTACAGCTTCATTGGATACTCCTTCTTGTGGTTAGATCGTCCATTCAGGCCCGGGCACCTCACAGGTGGCTGGCCAGAAACTCGCGGCAGCGCGCCGACTCGGGCGTGGTGAAAACCCGTGACGGTGGCCCGAATTCTTCGACCCTGCCCTGGTGCAAGAACATCACCTGGGTGGATACATCGCGCGCAAAGCGCATCTCGTGGGTCACGATCAGCATCGTACGCCCCTCTTCGGCCAGCCCCTGCATGACGCCGAGCACTTCGTTCACCAG
>JAEUNS010000155.1 GCA_016790005.1 Zoogloeaceae bacterium | reverse complement strand
TCGATACTCCCCACGCTGGTCGAAATCGGCCTGGTGATGGGAATCCTCTTTCATCAGTACGACAACGTGTTCGTGCTGATCACGCTGGTGACGCTGGTGATCTACATCGTGTTCACGGTCAAGGTCACCAACTGGCGCACGGCCCTGCGGCGCAGGGCCAACGAGCTCGACACGGCCGCAAGTGCGCGCGCGGTCGATAGCCTGATCAACTTCGAAACCGTGAAGTACTTCAACAACGAAGAGTTCGAGGCGGGTCGTTACGACGAAGAGATGGGCAAGTTCACCCAGGCCCAGATCGTCAACCAGTTTTCGCTGTCGGGCCTCAACATCGGCCAGGCCGCGATCATCGCAGTGGGCGTGACCGCGATGATGTGGCAGGCGGCAATGCGGGTCGAGAGCGGCGAGATGACCATCGGCGACATCGTGCTGGTCAACGCCTTCATGATCCAACTCTACATCCCGCTCAATTTCCTGGGGGTGATCTACCGCGAACTTCGCCAGGCATTGACCGATATCGAGCGCATGTTCGGGCTCATGCGCGAGCATCAGGAGATTACTGATGCACCCGACGCGCTCGCGCTTGCACCCGGCCCGATGTCGCTGCGCTTCGAGAAGGTGAGTTTTTCCTACGACCCCAAACGCGCGATCCTGCACGAGGTCGACTTCGAGGTCGGCGCCGGCAAGACGGTCGCGGTGGTCGGCCACAGCGGCTCGGGCAAATCGACGCTCGCGCGTCTGCTGTATCGCTTCTACGATGTTCAGGGTGGCGCGATCAGGGTGAACGGCCACGACCTGCGTACCCTTACCCAGGCCAGCCTGCGCGCCGCAATCGGCATCGTGCCGCAGGACACCGTGCTGTTCAACGACACGCTGTATTACAACATCCAGTACGGCCGCCCGGATGCTTCGCGCGAGGAGATCGAGACGGCGGCGGCGGCCGCACAGTTGAGCGACTTCATCACCCGCCTGCCCGACGGCTACGCGACCCGGGTGGGCGAGCGCGGCCTGAAGCTCTCGGGCGGAGAGAAACAACGCGTCGCGATCGCGCGGGCGCTGCTGAAGAACCCGGCCATCCTGATCTTCGACGAAGCGACCTCGGCGCTCGACTCCAAGACCGAGAAGGCCATCCAGGCCCAGATCGACCTCGCTGCCGAGGGTCGCACCGCGGTGGTGATTGCCCACCGGCTGTCGACCGTGATGAACGCGGACGAGATCATCGTGCTCGACCAGGGGGTGATCGTCGAGCGCGGACGCCACACCGAGTTGCTGGCCCGCAATGGCGACTACGCGCGAATGTGGGCACTGCAGCAGCAGGAAGAGATCGGCTCCTGGCCAGCGGCTTGAGTGTGCCTGATGGGCGTCCTGTTGCCTGATCGGTGCCCATGCTGCCGAAAGAAGACACTGCTAGAATGAGGCCAGATCGGGTTTACCCACGCAGCCCGACCTCCACTTATCGATTAGCAACCGGCAAACCACAGGGCCACCCCCTCAATGATCCGCGTCGCCCGATTGAGCTTGTCTCGCCTCGCAGCATCGATTTTCCTGCTTGCAGCCTTCAGCCTGCAGCCGCCGACGACTTATGCCTCGACCCTCGACAGTATCCGCAACCGTGGCGCCATCGTTCTCGGACACCGGGAGTCTTCGGTGCCGTTTTCCTATGTAGACGACAGCGGACAGGTGCGCGGCTACTCCCATGAACTGGCTCTGCGGATCGTCGAAGCCGTGCGCCGCCACCTGGGTGAGCCGAAGCTGGAACTGCGACTGCAACCTGTCACACCGATGAATCGGATCGCGAAGATCCGCAGCGGCGAGATCGACCTGGAGTGCGGCTCGACCACCCACAACTCGCTGCGCGCGCGACAAGTCGGTTTCTCCTACAGCATCTTCATCATCGGCACGAGATTGCTCACCGGTACCCGCTCGGGCATTCACGACTTTGCGGACCTGTCGGGGCGCACGGTGGTGACCACCGCCGGAACCACATCCGAACGCCTGCTGCATCGATTGAACGATGAGCAACTGCTCGGGGCCGTCGTGCAGACATCGCCGGATCACCGCGAGAGCTTCTTGCGTCTGGAGCGCGGCGAGGCCGACGCATTCATGATGGATGACGCGCTGCTCTATGGCGAACGGTCTGCCGCAAAGGAGCCCGGCAAATGGGTCGTCACCGGCACCCCGAGATCATTCGAGGCCTATGCCTGCATGATGAGGCTGGGCGATCCGGACTTCAAACGCCTGGTCGACAACACCCTTGCCAGCGTCATGACCTCGGGCGAGGCCGAGCGAATCTACCAACGCTGGTTCGTCTCGCCACTTCCGGACAGCGGGCTGAATCTGAATTTTCCGCTCTCGGACGCAATGCGAGCCCTTTTCAGGGCGCCCAACGATCGGCCGTTTCAGTGACCAGGCTATAGCGAGTAATCTTCGCCCTTGCCGGCGAGTGCGATATCGACCATGCGGCGGGTCAGGTGGGGGGCGAAGCGTTCGATGAATTCGTACACATAGCCGCGCAGGTAGGCGTTGCGGCGCAAACCGATGCGGGTGGTGCTCGACTCGAACAGGTGCGAGGCGTCGACCATGCCGAGCTTGCGGTCCTCAGCCGGGTCGTAGGCCATGCGCGCGAGAATCCCGATACCCAGGTCCATGGCGACATAGGTTTTGATCACATCCGAATCGATCGCGGTCAACACCACATTGGGCTTGAGTCCGCGCCCCAGGAAGGCCTTGTTGATCACGCTGCGGCCGGTGAAAGCGTCGTCGTAGGTGATGATGGGGTGGCGTGCGATCGCCTCCAGGGTGAGCGGCTGGCTCGTCAGAATAGGATGGCGCTGGCTCGCGATCACGCAGCGGTTCCACTGGTGGCAGGGCAGCATGACCAGATCGTCGAAGTCCGCAATGGCCTCGGTCGCAATCGCCAGGTCCGCTTCACCGGAGAGCGTCATTTCGCACACCTGGCGCGGGTTGCCCTGGTGCAATTCGAGTCTGACCCCCGGATAGCGCGCCAGAAAGGCCTTGATCACCGCCGGCAGCGCGTAACGCGCCTGGGTGTGGGTGGTAGCGATCGACAGCCGCCCAACCGCCTCGCGACTGAACTCGTCGCCCACCTGGCGCAGATTGTCCATGTCGTGAAGCATGCGCTCGGCAATCGCGAGCACCTGCCGGCCGGGCTCGGTGATGTCGATCAAACGTTTGCCATGGCGAACGAAGATATCGACCCCGAGCTCGGACTCGAACTGACGAATCTGTTTCGAAACCCCGGGCTGCGAGGTGTACAAGGCATCGGCCGCATCGGAGACATTGAGGCCGCGCCGGGCCACTTCGTAAACGTAGCGAAGCTGCTGAAGATTCATGGTCGTCAGATTTTATAACTGAGAGTTATTTGAGTTTAACGTAAAACTCCTTCACGAAACTATACCCAGCCGATACGATCACCTTTATAGAAAGTGGGCCAAACCCACGGCGCCCCGGAGAGATGGATGTACCAATACGATGAATACGACCAGCGGATCGTGGATGAGCGGGTCGCACAGTTCCGCGATCAGACCAGCCGCTATCTGAGCGGCGAACTGAGCGAGGACGAGTTCCGTCCGCTGCGCCTCCAGAATGGCCTCTACATCCAGCGCTATGCGCCGATGCTGCGTGTTGCCGTCCCCTATGGCAACCTGCGCTCGGACCAGCTACGCATGCTCGGCCACATCGCGCGAAAGTACGATCGCGGCTATGCCCACGTCAGCACGCGCCAGAACATCCAGTACAACTGGCCGAAACTCGAAGATGTGCCGGAGATTCTCGGGTTGCTCTCGAGCGTGCAGATGCACGCGATTCAGACCTCCGGCAACTGCATTCGCAATGTGACCGCCGATCCGTTTGCCGGCGTCGCGGGCGATGAGCATATCGATCCGCGCCCATGGTGCGAAATCGTGCGCCAGTGGAGCACCTTCCACCCCGAGTTCGCGTTTCTTCCGCGCAAATTCAAGATTGCAGTCAACGGCGCCGAACATGATCGTGCGATCATTCGCGCCCATGACATCGGCCTGGACCTCATCCGCGACGCTGGCGGCAACATCGGCTTTCGGGTGCTGGTGGGCGGTGGCCTGGGGCGCACCCCGATCATCGGCGAAGAAGTGTCCAGCTTCGTACCCTGGCAGCAGATTCTCAACTACTGCGAGGCCGTGCTGCGGGTCTATAACCTTCACGGCCGCCGGGACAACGCCTACAAGGCGCGCATCAAGATTCTGGTGAAAGCCCTTGGCGTGGAAGAATTCGCGCGCCAGGTCGAAGCCGAGTTCGTGCACCTCAAGGATGGCCCGTCCACCCTGACCCAGGCCGAGATCGAGCGGGTAGCCAGTCGTTTCGACGACCCGGAACTGCCCCCGGAGCCGGCTCACAGCGAGGCCCATGCAGCACACCTTGCTTCGAACAAGGCCTTCGCCACCTGGGTCGGACGCAACGTGCGTGCGCACAAGACCGAGGGCTACGCCAGCGTAGTCCTCTCGCTCAAGACTCACGGTGTCGCACCGGGCGACATCACCGCCGAGCAGTTCGATACGGCGGCCGATCTCGCCGACCGCTACGCCTTTGGCGAGGCACGCAGCACCCACGAACAGAACCTGGTCCTGGCGAGCGTGCGCCAGGCCGATCTCTACGAAGTCTGGCAACAGGCGCGCGCCGCCGGTCTGGCCTCACCCAATATCGGCTTGCTGACCGACATCATCGCCTGCCCGGGCGGAGACTTCTGTGCGCTGGCGAATGCCAAGTCGATTCCGATTGCCACGGCCATCCAGGCACGCTTCGACGATCTCGACTATCTGCATGACATCGGGGAAATCGAGGTAAACATCTCTGGCTGCATGAACGCCTGCGGTCACCACCATGTCGGCCATATCGGCGTGCTCGGCGTCGACAAGAATGGTTCGGAGTGGTACCAGGTCACCATTGGTGGCGACCAGGGTAACCAGGCCGCGCTGGGCAAGGTGATCGGCCCATCGTTCGCCGCCGCAGAAATGCCCGACGTGATCAGTTCGCTGATCAATACCTATACGGATAATCGTCACCCCGACGAGCGCTTCATCGACACCGTGCGGCGTATCGGGATCGAGCCGTTCAAGACCCGTGTCTATGCCGAACGCGAGCAAAGGAAAGAAGCCCATGTCTGACATCATCAAACGTGGCAAGCTCCATACCGACGACTGGACGATCGTTCGCCAGGCCGAGGGAGAAGACATCGCCAGCCTCGAGCTTCCCGCTGGCCGGGTCATCGTTCCGCTGCCCCTGTGGCTCGCCCGCCGCGACAGTCTGCTCGCAAAGGCCGAAGCGGGCGTCGTGGGCGTTTGGCTCGCGGGCGACGAAGACCCTGCGACACTCGCCGACGATCTGTTGCGTCTGCAGTTGATCGCGATCGACTTCCCCAAGTTCGCCGACGGCCGCGGCTACTCGATCGCCACCCTGTTGCGCACCCGCTATGGCTACGCCGACGAACTGCGCGCAATCGGCGACGTGTTGCGCGACCAGTTCTTCTACCTGAGCCGCTGCGGCTTCGACGCCCTGCAGCCGAAGGAAGGCAAGTACACCCGCGTTCAGCTCGAAGCCGCGCTTGCCAGCCTGAATGATTTCTCCGAGCCCTATCAGGCCGCAGTCGATCGGGCCGAACCCTTGTTCCGTCGCCGGCCGCGGGAGGCCGCATGAGCAGCACCGTCTCGACGCTGCGACCGGCCACCGCCAACCCTGCCACCCGACCGGCACTGACCGACGCCCTCATTGACGCGGTGCGCGCCAAGGCCGAGGCTGCACGGGCTCTGCTGAGCGCTGCTACGGCCGAACTCGGAAATCAGGGCGAAATCACCTTTGCCAACAGTTTCGGCGCCGAGGACATGGTGCTGACCGACCTCATCCTGGCAAACCGGCTGCCGATCGAGATCTTCTCGCTCGATACCGGGCGGCTGCCGGCCGAGACCTACACGCTGATTGGTGAAGTCGAAAAGCGTTACGCCACGCGGCTGAAGATCTACTTCCCCGAATCCGGCGCCGTCGAGGACTTCGTGCGCGGCAACGGCATCAACGCCTTCTACGACTCGGTCGAACTGTGCAAGGCCTGCTGTCAGGTGCGCAAGATCGCACCGCTGAAGAGAGCACTGACCGGCAAGAAGGCCTGGGTGACCGGCCTGCGGGCCGCCCAGTCGGTGACCCGCACCGGCCTGCCGCTGCGCGAACTCGACGCCGGCAACGGGCTGGACAAGTTCAACCCGCTGTCCGACTGGAGCGAAACCGAAGTCTGGGCCTATATCCGCCTGCATGATGTGCCCTACAACGCACTCCACGATCAGTTCTACCCGAGCATCGGCTGTGCGCCGTGCACCCGTGCGATTGCGCTCGGTGAAGACGTGCGCGCCGGGCGTTGGTGGTGGGAGAACCCCGAGACCAAGGAGTGCGGCCTGCATGTAAGCGAGGGCAAGGCATGAACCAATACCCCCAACGCGGGTTAGAATCGCGCCCGCTCAAGAAGCTGCTCGCAATCGCGGCCGGCCTGCGCGCGGCCTTTCGCGCCCTGCGCGGCCCCGTCAAGGATTTGTAATCGCCATGTCAACGCTCACCAGACAAACCCTCTCCCACCTCGACTGGCTCGAGGCCGAAGCCATCCACATCATGCGTGAAGTGGCGGGCCAGTGCTCGAACCCGGTGTTGCTGTTCTCCGGCGGCAAGGACTCGATCTGCATGCTGCGACTGGCCGAAAAGGCCTTTCGACCGGGGCGCTTCCCGTTTCCGCTGATGCACATCGACACCGGCCACAATTACCGCGAAGTGACCGATTTTCGTGACAAGCGCGCGGCCGAACTGGGCGAGCGCCTGATCGTGCGCTCGGTCGAGGACTCGATGGCGCGCGGCACGGTGGTGCTCAAGCATCCGGGCGAATCGCGCAACAAGCATCAATCGGTGACGCTGCTGGAGGCCATCGAGGAGTTCGGTTTCAACGCCTGTATCGGCGGCGCCCGACGCGACGAAGAGAAGGCACGCGCCAAGGAGCGGATCATGAGTTTCCGCGATGAATTCGGCCAGTGGGACCCGAAGAACCAGCGCCCGGAGCTGTGGAACCTCTACAACGCCCGCAGCCACAAGGGCGAGAACATCCGCGCCTTCCCGATCAGCAACTGGACCGAGCTCGATGTGTGGCAATACATCCAGCGCGAGGCGCTCGAATTGCCGTCGATTTACTTCGCACACGTCCGGCCGGTCGTACGCAAGGGCGACCTGCTTCAGCCCATTACCGAACTGACGCCAGCTCGCCCGGAAGACAAGGTCGAAGACATGCTGGTGCGCTTTCGCACCGTGGGCGACATTACCTGCACCGCGCCGGTCGAGTCGGACGCAGACACGGTCGCCAAGATCCTGCTGGAAACCGCATCTACGACGATCACCGAACGCGGCGCCACCCGCATGGATGATCAAACCTCCGAGGCGTCGATGGAGCAGCGCAAGAAAGAAGGCTATTTCTGAGCGACAGACCGTCTCCTCGCCCTGTCAGGGTGGAGGCCGGGAAGGGAATGGCTTGCAATGCAGCGCCTGAACCCAACCCATCTCCACCCCAACCCTCCCCTTGAGGGGGAGGGAGTGAAAACCGAACATAGAGCAATACAGGAATCATGACCATGTCCGCCCCCGAACAACTGCCGATTCACGACCACGGCCTGCTGCGCTTTCTGACCTGCGGCAGCGTGGACGACGGCAAGAGCACCCTGATAGGCCGCCTGCTGTTCGATACCAAAACCATTCTCGTCGACACCCTCAGCGCGATCGAGAAAACCTCGGCCAAGCGCGGCATGAGTGCGGTCGACCTGTCGCTCCTGACCGACGGCCTGCAGGCCGAGCGCGAGCAGGGCATCACCATTGACGTCGCCTACCGCTATTTTTCGACCGGAACCCGCAAGTACATCATTGCGGACGCGCCTGGGCATGAGCAATACACCCGCAACATGGTGACGGCGGCCTCTACCGCCAACCTTGCGATCATCCTGATCGACGCGCGCAAGGGCGTGCTTACCCAGACCCGGCGCCATTCCTATCTTGCGAGCCTGGTCGGCATTCCGCACCTTGTAGTCGCGGTGAACAAGATGGATCTGGTCGATTACGACCAGGCCACCTTCGAGCGCATCCGTGCCGACTACCTCGCATTTGCGGCCAAGCTGGGCATCGGCGACGTGCGCTTCATCCCGCTGTCGGCGCTCAACGGCGACATGATTGTCGATCGGGGTGAGCGCCTGACATGGTATGACGGCCCCACCCTGCTGGAGATACTCGAAAGCGCCCCGGCGGCCCACACCGAACAGGCGGAAGACTTCCGCTTTCCAGTCCAGTTCGTGTGCCGCCCTCAGGATTCGTCAAACCCCGATCTGCATGACTACCGCGGTTTCATGGGGCGGGTGGAGTCGGGCGAAGTGGCGGTCGGTGATGCGGTCACGGTATTGCCCTCGGGTGCACGCAGCCGGGTCAAGACCATCGAACTCGGCGGCACGCAGCTTCCCAAGGCTATTCACGAACAATCAGTCACCCTGCTGCTCGAAGACGAGATCGACATCTCGCGCGGCGATCTGATCGTGAAGTCATCCGAAGCCACTGAGCCGGTCAAGGAGATTGATGCCATCATTTGCTGGCTCGCCGAAGCGCGGTTATCAACCGCGCGCACCTACCTCGTACGCCATACCACCCGCGAGGTCAAGGCCAAGGTCGCCCGGATCGATTACCGCCTCGACGTCAACACTCTGATTCAGGAGCCGACCAGTGCGCTCGCGATGAACGATATCGCGCGCGTGACCCTGAAGCTTGCCCAACCGATCGTGGCTGACCCCTACCGCAGCAATCGTGCCACCGGCGCCTTCATCATCATCGATGAAAGCACCAACAACACCGTTGGCGCCGGTATGATTGCCTGATTCCAACTTTTCTTTTCCGGATCTGAGGGGGCGCAATGCCCCCTCGTCGTT
>JAEUNS010000288.1 GCA_016790005.1 Zoogloeaceae bacterium | reverse complement strand
TGCTGTCACATGGAGCCGCACTACCACCAGCTCGAGTTCGACCTGCGCGCCTATCTGTGCCATCTCGACGCCACCGGGCAGGCGCTGTGGTCGTGAGCCGCATCCGGTTGGGTGGCGCAGGTGTCCGAAACATGGGCTGGGCCCGAGCGAGTCGGGCTCAGTCCTCCAGCGCCCGCAGCTTGACCGCCTTGCCCTTGAGCTTGCCGGCCGCGAGTTTGCGCATTGCGTCGGTCGCGATCTCGCGCCGCAGTGCCACATAGGTCGACTGGTCGGTCACGGTGATTTTGCCGACCTGCTCGCGGGTGAGGCCGGCTTCACCGGCGAGGGCACCCATCACGTCGCCGGGGCGGATCTTTTCCTTGCGCCCGCCGAGTATCTGCAGCGTCACCATGGGGGGTGTCAGGGGTTCGTCGCTCGCCGGCACGAGTGAGTCGAGCGCCTGCCACTCCGGCTCGGTGCCGGTGCTGTGCGCGATGTTGTCTACCCGCCTGCGATCGGCCGAACTGCACAGGCTCAGCGCCCAGCCGTCGCGGTCGGCGCGGCCGGTGCGGCCGATGCGGTGGGTGTGGATCTCGGGGTCGGGGGTCACGTCGACATTGATCACCGCTTCGAGATCCGCAATGTCGAGGCCGCGCGCTGCGACATCCGTCGCCACCAGCACCGAGCAGCTGCGATTGGCGAAACGGATCAACACCTGGTCGCGTTCGCGCTGGTCCATGTCGCCATTGAGCGTGAGCGCCTGAAAGCCCTGGCGGGTGAGCTCATCGACCAGATCGCGGCATTGCTGCTTGGTGTTGCAGAACGCCAGCGTGGATTCGGGTCGATAGTGGCGCAGCAGGGTGCCGACTGCCTGCAGGCGGGCATGATGCGCCACCTCGAAGAAGCGCTGGCGGATCTTGCTGCCTGCGTGCTGCTCGGCCAGCGTGACCTGATGGGGGTTGCGCTGAAAGCGGTGCGCCAGCTCGGCGATGCCCTCGGGGTAGGTGGCCGAAAACAGCAGCGTCTGGCGCTCGCGCGGGCATTGGCTGGCCACATACACGATGTCGTCATGAAAGCCCATGTCTAGCATGCGGTCGGCTTCGTCGAGCACCAGGGTGTTGAGCGCATCGAGGGTGAGGCTACCGCGCTCGAGGTGGTCCATGATCCGGCCCGGGGTGCCGACCACGATATGGGCGCCATGCTCCAGGCTCTGCATCTGCGGACGCATCGTGTTGCCGCCGCACAGGGTCAGGATCTTGATGTTGTCTTCGGCGCGGGCGAGGCGGCGAATCTCCTGTGCGACCTGGTCGGCGAGCTCCCGTGTGGGACACAACACCATCGCCTGCACCGCGAAGCGGCGCGGGTTGAGATTGGTGAGCAGCGCCAGCGCAAACGCAACGGTCTTGCCGCTACCGGTTTTTGCCTGCGCGATCAGATCCTTGCCGGCGAGCGCCAATGGCAGGCTGGCCGCCTGGATCGGCGTCATGGCGTGGTATTCGAGCTGGCCCAGGGTCGCAAGCAGCGACGGCGACAGCGGCAGCTCGCTGAAGGGGCGCGCCTGGGCTTCGATAACCGGCGCCGGGGTGTGGGTGGATTCGTTCATCATCGTTTAACGTGAAAGTCGCCGTGGCGACTCAATATGCTCCCCTCGCCCGCGTGCGGGAGAGGGGTTGGGGGTGAGGGAACGGTCTGGCGGCTTCCATGATTCGGGGGGCTCAGCCGCCATGACCGTCAGCCGCGCCGGGGCGCTGCACCGCGCTTGTTGCGCCACTGACCCGGGCGCTTGGGCGCATCGTCGGCCGCCTTCGGCTTTGGCTGGCTCATCGCCGCGGCGCGGCGTGCGGCGCCGAAGGTCTTGAGGGCTGCGGTGATCGCAGCTTCGCCCGGCAGGGTAGGCTGGGGCTCGCCCGTGCTGCTTACGCTCGCGAGCTTCTCCTTGATTGCAAATAGGCGGGCGGCGGTGTCGGCCTTGGCGGGCTGACCGGCCAGCGTCGCCTGGCCGGCCGGCGTGAGCGCAAACCGGTCTGCCTGTGCATCGATCAGGCCGTGTTCGGCCAGGCGCACGAATGCGCCGGAGAGTTTGCTGGCCAGCGGTGTGCTGCCATGTAGCAGGTCGATGGCGGTGACAATCTCCACGAGGTCGGCCGGCTTGCGCTTGGATGCGAGCGCGAGGGCCAGCAGCAGGAGTGCATCTGAATCGTGGATCGGGTGCATCGAAATACCTTGAATGTGCGGCGAAAATGAAGGCGACGCGGGTCGCCGAGGCCGTCATGATATCGCTGATCGGCGTGCAGCCGGTGGAGAAGCCGATTCCGAGGCACGAACGAGCCCGGATTATTGGCCAGCCGGCTCATGACTTCCCTTGCCGCTGCCAGCGCCATGGCGATGCCATCGGCTATGATTGCCCCCTTTACGGCCGATGCCGGAATCTGGAAAGACAGCACATGAACAACAACATCGACTACGCAGCCGACGCCCCCACCCGTGCCGAGATCGACTCGATTGCCGAACCCCTTGTCATCGAATTCGGGGCGCCCTGGTGCAGCTTTTGCCAAGGGGCACAGCCGGTGATCGCTGCCGGGCTCGCGTCCGGCGCGCTCCGGCATCTGCGTATCGAAGACGGCAAGGGCAAGCCACTCGGTCGCTCGTTTGCGGTCAAGCTGTGGCCGACATTGGTGTTCATGCACCAGGGGCACGAGGTCGCAAGAGTCGTGCGCCCGACCGAGCCGCAGCAGGTTGCGGACGCGCTGGCCGCGCTCTTGGCCCATTCGGCGTAGGCGCTCGCTCACAGCCGCGTTTGCACTGGCGCGACGACCTCAACCTCGATCTCTTCCGCAGTGACGACATAGCGCAGCGGACCCGACGGGTCGATGGCCTCGAACGGATAGCAGGTGATCAGGGTAAGGCGCTTGTCCGCGACGTCTTGTGCCAGCACCGTGACGTCGCGCTTGTCGACGATGCTCATCTTACGCACGCGGTAAGTCGTCGCCGGGCCTGTGCCGTGCGTGAGTTCGATCAGATCACCCTCGTGCAGCTCGCGCAGAAATGCGAAGTGGGTGTCGCGATGAGCGGCGATTGCAATGTTGCCCGGCGTGCCGGGAAGCGCTGTGCCGTGTACATGCCCAGGGCCGAAGGCGATCGTGCGGCCGTCGGCGCCGGCGAGCACATGCCGGGTCTGGGCCAGGCGTGCCACGCGTAGTTGTGCGACCGGCCAGGTGTCGGCCCAGGGCCACGGCCTGGGTTGAGGCTCGCCGGCGAGTTTGCGGCTCCAGGCCTGTTCGATGAGGTGTTGCGCCAGAAT
>JAEUNS010000244.1 GCA_016790005.1 Zoogloeaceae bacterium | reverse complement strand
GGTGCCACCGCAGCCAAATACATCCGGCTGTGGGAGCCGCGCATCGAGGTGGTGCTGGTGGAGCCCAACCGGGCCTTTGTGTCGTGCCCGCTCAGCAATCTGGTGCTTGCCGGCGAGCGGACGATCGAATCGCTGACCACGAACTACGACGCCCTCGGCACGCGTCATGGGGTCAGGGTCGTCAAAGATCTTGCGATCGCGGTCGATCCCGACAGGCGCGAGGTGCGCCTGAGCCGTGGTGAAGTGTTGAGCTATGACCGGCTCATCGTGGCGCCCGGCATCGACTTCCAGTACGAGGGGATTCCTGGCCTTGCGAGCGCCGAGTCGCGCGAGCGGGTGCTCCACGCCTGGAAGGCCGGCGCGCAGACGGTGGCCTTGCGCAAGCAACTCGAAGCCATTCCGGACGGCGGCGTGTATGCGCTGCACATTCCCAAGGCGCCTTATCGTTGCCCGCCGGGGCCCTACGAGCGTGCATCGCTGGTTGCCTTTTACTTCAAGCAGCACAAACCGCGCTCCAAGGTGCTGATACTCGACGCCAACCCGGACATCACATCTAAGAAGGGGCTCTTCACCGCGGTGTGGAAGGAGCGCTACGCCGATATCATCGAGTACCGCCCGAACTCGACCCTGCTCGATGTCGATGCCAATACGCTGGCCGCGAAGCTCGAGTTCGATTCGGTCAAGGCTGACGTGCTTAACGTCGTGCCACCGCATCGGGCCGGCGACATCGCCAAACAGGCAGGGCTGATCACCGCAAACGACAAATGGTGCGAAGTCGACTGGCGGACCACCGAGTCGATCGCGGTCAAGGGCATCCATGTGCTGGGCGATGCAACGCTGTCTGCCCCGGGTATGCCCAAGTCCGGCTTCATGGCCAACAACCAGGGCAAGCTCGCCGCCGATGCGGTGATCGCACTGATCACCGGGCGTGAGGTCAATCCCAACCCGATCATCGCCAACACTTGTTACAGCTTCGTCTCGAATACCGATGTCGTGCATGTGGCGTCGGTGCACAAGTTCGACGCCGAGAAGAACACCCTGGTGGCGGTGCAGGGGGCGGGTGGCTTGTCGTCGGCACCCAACGACCTCGAAGGCAAGTACGCGCAGGCGTGGGGCCGCAACATCTGGGCCGACGCATTGTTGTGATGCGCGGGCCGATATCGGCCGGCGCCTCGCCGCCGGCGCACTGAGACGCCTATGTCCAAACAACGCAGGAATCAATGGCCGGACGATCCCTTGTTCAATGACCCGAGCGTCCCCGACGGTTTGTTGCGCCGTTCCGACACGGACGGGGCGCACCCGCCAGGCGCTCGCCGCCCTGAAGTCGGAAACCGTCTGATCGTCACCTGGCTCGCGCTGGCGGCGGCACTTTTCGCACTGCTGCTGTATTCCACCGATGGGGCTGCACGCGAGGTGGCGCTCGAGACGCCGCTACGGACCGCAGCGCAGATCGCCCAGCCACCGTCCGCGGCCGCGCTTGCACGCGTTGATGCCGTTTCGTAGCCCGATCCGGGCAGTCCACAAAAAAACGCCCGGGTCGCAATGACCCGGGCGAAATCCACACCAAAGGAGGAGGGTGGAGGAGACAACTGCAGGTTAGTTGATTACTTGCTGCGGTGCAACATAAAAGTTCTTAATATCTCATCATTTGTTTTAATCGCGGTCCTGATCTTGACTCTGCGAGGGCCCTCATTCCGTCGGCCGATTTACTCACTCGCGTCGGCCAGCGTCGGCGCAAGGCATGCCAGCTTCGCCCGCCTGGCGACTGCGCGCCAAGAACAGAGCCTTGGGGGCGTATCCGGCCGTTATCAGTGTTTGCGATTTGGTTTGCAGAATTTATCGAATGGCTGCGGTGCTAACCGATGGCGCTTGTATCGGTTATTCAAGTGCATGAACTAAAAGATAAAGTTAAAGACTGAGCGACCGTATGGGTGGGCATCGGGGCGGGTTGGGTCTTTATATGTCATTTCAGGAATATGAAAATGACTCAATACGTCTTTTGGTTCTTATTGCGCTGCAATAGGCTACGCACATCTAACTGTGTTGGAGTCATTCAAGCATGAGATCCCGTTCCATTCGTATCGTGTTGGCTTCGGTTGTCGGTGGTTTGTCACTGGCTGCGAGCGCTCAGACAAAGCTGTTGAACGTTTCCTACGACGTTTCGCGCGAACTCTACAAGGACATCAACCCGGCATTTAGCGAGGCCTATCAGCGTCAGACCGGCAAGGCGGTCAGCGTCGATCAGTCGCACGGTGGATCGAGCAAGCAGGCCATGTCGGTTGTGGCTGGTCTCGAGGCCGATGTGGTCACCATGAACCAGTCCACCGATCTCGACATGCTCGTCGAGCGTGGTGGCCATGTAGCTGCAGACTGGCGCGAGCGTTTTCCGCATCAGGCCACGCCCTACACCACGACCTCGGTGTTTCTGGTGCGCAAGGGCAACCCCAAGGCGCTCAAGGACTGGGCCGATCTTGCAAAACCCGGTATCAGCGTAATCGTGCCCAACCCCAAGACATCGGGT
>JAEUNS010000215.1 GCA_016790005.1 Zoogloeaceae bacterium | reverse complement strand
CGGGTGGACGAGGCGACCTCGCGTCTTGCCCATCAAGCCCTGCACGACCCCCTTACCGGACTTCCGAACCGGCGCGCGTTCGAACAGGCACTGGAAGAAGCGGTGTCGGCCTCGCGCCGGGCGAACGATCATGGGGTGCTGTGCTTCATCGATCTCGATCGCTTCAAGATCGTCAACGACAGCTGCGGTCATGCCGCAGGTGACGAACTCTTGCGCGACATCGCGCGACTCGTCCGCCAGCGGGTGCGCGCCGAAGACCTGATCTGCCGTATCGGTGGAGACGAGTTCGCACTGGTCCTGCGAGCCTGCACCATCAAGGAAGGCGTGCGCATCGCCGAAGCCTTGCGCGAGGCCATCGCCGCCCATCGCTTTGATTGGGAAGGGCGCGTCTTTTCGGTCGGTGCCAGCGTCGGGCTGGCGGCAATCGACGGCAGTATGGAGAGCGCCGCGGACGTCACCGTCGCCGCGGACCTGGCGTGTTACACCGCCAAGAAGGGGGGTCGCAACCGGGTCGTGGTGCACACTGACGAAGCCGTCGGGCGACTTCAGCACAGAGACCTCCCGGCCCTTTCGGCAGGCTACTCACCGACCATACAGTTCGACCACCTGAGTATTCATCATCAGGAGATCGTGAGGCTCAACGGTCCGGAATCGTGCCCGCGCTGGCATGAGATTCTGCTGCGCGTGGCTGGTGACGACGGCCTCACCCACTCGCCGGGCGAATTGCTCGCACGCGTGCGCGGCAGCGTCGTCGAGCTCAACCTAGACCTGTGGGTGGCCGAGGAGGCACTGACCCGGCTCGCAAGCATCTCGCAGGCATCCGATACCTCCCCCTCCACACTCAGCCTCAATATTGGCCTCGCCTCGCTGAGCGACAGTGGCCGCTATCTCGAACGGCTCGAACGTTTGCTCACACATCATCGCGTCAGCCCCGACCGGATCGTGCTCGAATTCCCGGCGCAGCTGGCCAGACAGGCGACCGCCGCGGTGCGGCAATTCGCCGACCAGGCGCGAAAACTGGGGTGCAGGATCGCGCTCGAACGAATGGACGGCGCATCTGCAGGGCTCCTCGGGTCGCTGCGGCCCGATTTCGTCAAGATCAGCCTGAAAGGCCTCGCCGAGAGCTACGGCATGGAGGCGGGCTGCAACCTCGCCCAGGCACTTTGCGCGGCAAGTACGGCGCAGGCGATTCCGTGCGTCGCCTCGGAGGTCGAGGATGAGCTGTTTCATGCCATGCTCAAGACCTACGGCTTCGACTATGCCCAGGGACATGTCATTGCGCTGGCCCGGGCAATCGATTCGTCCGAGCCGCGGTCGGACCAGACCGACAACACGTCGGACAAGCTTTGAAACTCTTGCCGGCGCGGGTATGGGGTAAAGTGCTTTCAGCACTCAGCCCCTATCCGGCAGCCTCGATGGAGACAATCGCATGAATCTGAATCTGCTCGGGCAAGCCCTCGCCCTTACGGCGCTGGCATCAATCCCCTTGCTTGCCAGCGCCCAGGCCCCCAGTCCGCACGAGGCCGCGAATGGCCTGCCGATCGAGCGGGTCGTGCTGTCGACCGCAGGGGTGGGCTTCTTTCAGCATGGTGGACAGGTGACGGGCGACAGCACGATCGAGTTGCGGTTCACCCCGTCGCAACTCAACGACCTGCTCAAGTCCCTGGTCGTCCAGGACTTCGACGGCGGCGAAGTGGGTTCGGTCGCCTATCCCAGCCAAGAACCGCTCGAGCGTCTGCTCGGCAGCTTTGCGATCAACCTTTCCGGCAATCCCTCGCAGACGCAGTTGTTCGACCAGTTGCGCGGCGCTGAAGTGCAGCTGGCGCTCGAGGGCGGCGAGATGCTCGCCGGGCGCATCCTGGGCACCGAAACCCGCCCACGGGCTGCAGGTAATACGGTCATCGACAACACGTTCGTGTCGGTGGCTGCGGCCGACGGCGTGCGTGCGGTCGAGCTGGCATCCATTCGCCGCTTCCAGCTCGCCGACCCGCAGTTGCAGGCCGAGCTCGACAAGGCGCTTGGCGCCCTGGCGGACGGCCGCCATGCCGATCGCAAACCGGTCAGCCTGCGTTTCTCGGGTGATGGTACCCGCAGGGTGGCAGTCGGCTACGTGGTCGAAGCCCCAATCTGGAAAACCAGCTATCGCCTGGTCCTGCCCGCGAGCGGCAGCGACGCCAAGCCGGTATTGCAGGGCTGGGCAATCGTCGAGAACACCACCGAACACGACTGGCGCGGCGTCGAACTGGCGCTGGTCAGCGGTAGGCCGCTCAGCTTCATCGAAGACCTTTATCAACCCCAGTACATCGCGCGGCCGGTTCATTCACCAAAACGTTTTGCCGGGCTGGGCCCACAGCGCTACGAAACCGGGATGGCCGAAGCTGACGAAGCGAACGAAGCGAACGAACTCTCGGTCATGTCCAAGGCCGGGGCAGTGGCAGGCGCGATGGTCGGACGCGCATTGGCGGCGGCACCTGCGCCTGCATCCGAGCCGGCCGAAGCGTCGCGCGAGCGTGCCCGCCCGGGCGGGCTAAGCGATATTTCCGGTTCTGTTCGCAATTTGGCCACGACCGAAGATCTCGGTGCAAGCTTCCAATATGTAGTCCGGGCTGTCGATATTCCCCGTCAGCGTTCGGCGATGCTGCCCATCGTGGCGGCCAACCCGCAGGCGGTCTCGCTCTCGATCTACGACCACGCCGTGCTTTCCGGCCATCCGCTGCGTGGCGTGCGACTGACCAACACAACCGGACAACCCCTGCCCGGAGGCCCACTGACCGTGCTCGAGGGCAACAGCTATGCGGGCGATGCGCGTATCGACAACCTGCCGGCGGGCGCCGAGCGCCTGATCAGCTTCGCAATCGATCTACCGATCGCAGTGCAGCGGCACGATGCTGGTACAGAGACCCAGCTGACCGGTGCCCGGATCGAGCGCGGCGTGCTGCAACTGCAACAAAGCCGGGCGCGCACCACGACCTATGCGATCAAGAACGAGGCGAGCGACGCGAGGCACATCGTGCTTGCACATCCGGTGACCGCGGGCTGGGACCTGACCGAGCCCAAGGCGGCCGACGAGCGCACCGAGGCACAATACCGCTTCAGCATCGACATCGAGCCCGGCACGAGCGATACATTCTCGATAAGCGAGAGCCGGATCGACCTCGAGCGCGTTCAGATCGGCCGGCTCGACCAACGCAGCCTGCTCTCATGGTCGGGCAACGGCCAGCTTTCGAAAA
>JAEUNS010000209.1 GCA_016790005.1 Zoogloeaceae bacterium | reverse complement strand
GGCCGCGGTGTCGGCGCTCATGGGTCACTTCGCCCAGCCGGCCGCTGCATTCGTCGGCGGACTGCTTGCGAGCCTGATCATCTATCGGCTGGCGCGCTTCGCGATCATCGACGGGCAGACCTTCATGCTGTTGCTTGCGGGCATCGCCTTCAGTGCGCTGGCAAGCGCAGCCACCGGGGTGCTGACCTTCATCGCCGACGACCAGCAGCTGCGCTCGATCACGTTCTGGAGCATGGGCAGCCTGGGGGCCGCGGGCTGGGCCGAGATCCGGGTGCTGTTGGTGTTCCTGCTCCCCGCGCTGGCAGTATTGGTTTCGATGTCACGACTCCTCGATGCCTTGCTGCTGGGTGAAGCGGTTGCCGGGCACCTCGGATTCGACATGGCGCGCGCGCGCCCGGCCTTGATCGTATGCGTGGCGGTGCTGGTCGGCGCAGCGGTGGCGATGACCGGAATGATCGGCTTCATCGGCCTCATGGCGCCGCATATCGCACGCCCGTTCGTCGGTGCCGGGCATCGGCGTCTGCTACCGGCAGCAGCGCTGATCGGGGCGCTGCTCCTGTTGTTGGCGGACATGCTCGCACGCACGCTGGCGGCGCCTGCCGAGGTTCCGGTGGGGCTGATCACCGCATTGATCGGTGGCCCATTCTTTCTTGCACTGCTCTACCGTCGTTTGGGGATGCGCTGATGTTGACCGCGACACAGCTCGAGTATTTCGCAGGCAACACCCGGTTGGTCGACGCAGTCGATTTTCGGCTGGCTCCGGGTGAGTGCGTTGCGCTCATGGGGCCGAATGGCGCCGGCAAGTCGACGCTTCTGAAGCTGTTGTCCGGTGATCTGAAGCCCCGCACGGGGAGCGTCAGCCTGAACGGGCGGCTTTTGGGCGCCTGGCGACAGCACGAACGTGCGCGTCTGCGAGCTGTGCTGCCGCAGCACCTCGACCTTGCGTTTCCGTTCACTGCGTTCGAGGTCGCGATGCTCGGGCGCATTCCTCATCATGCCGGCGCGCCTGGGCCGCGCGACCATGCCGTTGTGAACGAAGTCATGGCCCTGCTCGATGCCGATGGATTCGCCGATCGACCCTACACCCGCCTTTCTGGTGGCGAGCGGGCGCGGGTGCAACTTGCCCGGGTCTTTGCCCAGATTTGGGACGAGCGGCCTGAAGGACCACGCTACCTGTTGCTGGACGAGCCCACGGCGCCGCTGGACATCGCCCACCAACTCGAGCTGATGGCCCATCTGCGCAGGCTTGCGGCCCGCAACATCGGCGTGTTGATCATCGTGCATGACCTCAACCTGGCCGCGGCCCATGCGGATCGAATCATGTTGCTCCGCGATGGCAGGGTCTTGCATTCCGGGGCTGTCGCTGAGGTGCTTACATGCGACACCTTGCGCGAAGTCTTCGATGTCAATGCGCGGGTGCTCGAAACGGGGGCGAGGGGTGCGCCCCTGATCGGGTTCGATTCCTGTGCACGGCGCGCGGCATGAGCGCAGCCGGTCGCCCAGAGGCAGCCGGGCCGTATGCCGCAGCGCGTCACCACCACGATAGCGAACGCGACAACCCCCATTCGAGAGAACCCATATGAAACCAAGCCCTGTCATGAGCCGTCCGGCCCTGCGAGCACTGCGACCCGCCTTGCTGGCGCTCGCGGTCAATGCGGCCTGCACCGAGGTGCTGGCCCAGGACGAGAACAACTCGCTGGCGACGGTACAGGTGACGGCCACCCGTGCCGATCAGGCGGTGGAAGACGTCGCCGCCACGGTGACCGTCATCGAGACCGAGGACATCCAGCGCAGCATGGCGACCGACATCCGCGATCTGTTCCGGCATGAGCCGGGCGTCTCGGTGCGCTCCCAGCCTTATCGTCCGGGGGCTGCACTCGGGGCGACTGGCCGCGGCGGCAACGAAGGCATCAACATTCGCGGCATGGAAGGCAACCGGGTGTTGCTCCAGACCGACGGCGTACGCCTGCCCGCGACCTTCTCGTTCGGCCCCCAAACCGCCGGTCGTGGCGATTACCTCGAGGTCGAAGGCTACAAGCGGGTCGAGATTCTGCGCGGCCCGGCGTCGACCCTCTATGGTAGTGACGGCCTTGGCGGGGCGGTGAGTTTTCAGACCAAGGATGTCGACGATTTGCTCGACGCGGGCCGCAGCAGCCAGGTGGGCCTGCGTACTGCCTACACTTCGGTCGACGACGGCTGGTTGCTCTCGCCCGCTTACGCCGCACGCGGCGAACACTTCGAAGGCATGATTCTGGGGGCCTTCCGCTGGCAGAACGAAACCGAGACCGGCGGTAGCAACAATGCCCCGAACTCGACCCGCACCGAGGCCAATCCGCAGGACATCGAGTCCACCTATGTGCTTGCCAAGCTTGGTTACAGGCCAAATGGCGTTCATGCGTTCAAGCTCACCCTCGAGCACCTCGACCGCGACCTCGATGCCAACGTGTTGTCGGGCGTGGCCCCTGTAGCCACGACGCCCACCAGTGTCACCGCGCTCACCACCGACGACGAAGTCACCCGCAAGCGCGCAAAGCTCGATTATCGCTATGCCGACAGCGACAACACCTTGTTCCAGCTCGCCCAGCTGGGTGTCTATGTGCAGGACTCGACCAACCGTCAGTTTGCCGACGAGCGCCGCAATGGCGCCGCGAATCGTACCCGCGACAACCATTACGACGAGAAGATCTACGGTGTCAGTGCTCAGTTCGAGAGCAACTTCGGACAGGATACGGCCCACCGTCTGGTCTATGGCATCGACTACGACAATACCGAGGTGCATGGCCTGCGCGATGGCACGGTGCCGCCTGCGAACGAAAGCTTTCCGACCAAACCGTTCCCGGACACCGACTATCGCCTGCTCGGGATGTTCGCCCAGGACGAGATCGCGATCGACCAGGTCGTGATCATCCCCGGCATTCGCTACGATCATTTCGAACTCGACCCCAGAACCGGTGATCCGCAATATGTCGGGCTCGAGCCGACGCGCCTCTCGGATGGCCAGCTCTCGCCCAAACTCGGTGCGATCTGGCGTCTGCACCCCTTGGCGACGCCCTTCGTGCAGTACGCCTTCGGCTTCAGGGCGCCGACGCCCAACGACGTCAACAACGGTTTTACCAACCTCACCAGCTCGACTTCCGCCTATCAGACGATTTCCAACCCGGATCTGAAGCCTGAAACCAGCCAGTCTTTCGAGATCGGCCTGCGCGGTGCGGACGGCCCCTTTCGCTACAGCATGAGCGTCTTCAACAATCGCTATGAGGACTTCATCGAATCGACGCGGGTAGGCGGCACCGGAACGCCCTCCGATCCGCTCACCTTCCAGAGCGTCAATCTCGACAGCGCGCGTATCCGCGGTTTTGAACTGAACGGCGAGTGGACCTTCATGCCGACCTGGAGCGTGGTGGGCAGTCTCTCGAAGACGCGGGGACACTCCAACACACCCGAGGGCGAGGTGCCGCTCGAGACCATCGACCCGGGCAAGGTGGTGGTGGGGCTGCGTCACGAGGTCGAGGCGCGCTACGGATTCGAAGCCACGCTAAGCGCGGTCGAACGCAAGAAACGCCCGCATGACGAAACGGTGTATGCACCGTCGGGCTTCGCGATCGTCGATCTGACCGGTCACTATCAGATCGCCCCCAATGCGCACATCAATGCCGGGCTGTTCAACCTTTTCGATCGCAAATACTTCCTGTGGGCGGATACGCGTTCGATCTCGTCGAGCAGCACCACGCTGGACGCCTTCAGCCAGGCCGGGCGAAACTTCGCCGTCAGCCTCAACTACAAGTTTTGATCGGGATGCGGGTAGCCAACAAGGAGAAACATGAGCATGAATGCCAGACTGGATGACGACGCCAGCCGCCTGGAAAGGGCGCGCAACACGGCAGACGGGCTGATCGCGAACACGCGCAGCCTGATGATTGCGAGCATTACCGCCGACGGCCTGCCCTTGGTGAGCTACGCACCTTTTGCGCGCGATGCTGACGGCGGATTGCTGATCGCCGTGAGCGGGCTCGCCGCGCATGGTCGGGTGTTGGCGGCGTCCGAGCGGGTATCGGTCATGCTGGTCGAGGACGAGCAGGCGGCACGCCAGATCTTCGCGCGCACCCGGCTCACTTTCAGCTGCAGGGTGGTGCCGCAGCTCGATGCCGACAGGGCGGGGGTGTTTGCCGGACTGCGCAGCCGCTTCGGTGAAATTGCAAACCTGCTCGAAGGGCTGGGCGACTTCACGGCCTATCGACTGGTGCCGGAACACGGCAATTTCGTGATGGGCTTTGGCGCTGCGTTCGATCTACCGGATGCTCGCATCGACGGCATGCGTCCGGTCGAGATCGAGCGTGGCTGAACACGGGTCGGAAGGAGCGGGGCCCGGATGAGTGTGCGATTCATGCAATTTGATCGGGTCGGGCAATGAGCGTCACCGAGCGCCTTGCCTCGATGACGCTCACCGTTGGCGTACATCTCGGCTTGCTGTTCTGGATCACGGCGACGCTGGGGCAGACGCC
>JAEUNS010000180.1 GCA_016790005.1 Zoogloeaceae bacterium | reverse complement strand
TAGTGCTTGATTTTATGGTGGGCCGTACAGGACTTGAACCTGTGACCAATCGATTATGAGTCGACTGCTCTAACCAACTGAGCTAACGGCCCGGGGCGTGCATTCTACCGGTTTTATCTGCCCTGTCCGTCAACTGTCGCTATCGAGGAAGCTGCGCAGCCGTTCCGAGCGGCTCGGGTGGCGCAGCTTGCGCAATGCTTTGGCTTCGATCTGGCGGATGCGCTCACGGGTCACGTCGAACTGCTTGCCCACTTCTTCGAGAGTGTGGTCGGTGTTCATCTCGATGCCAAAACGCATGCGCAACACCTTGGCCTCGCGCAGCGTGAGCGAGTCGAGCACTTCGCTGGTGGCGTCGCGCAAGCTCGAGAACATCGCCGCGTCGGCCGGTGCCAGCGTGGCCTGGTCTTCGATAAAGTCGCCCAGATGGGAGTCGTCGTCGTCGCCGATCGGGGTTTCCATCGAAATCGGCTCCTTGGAGATCTTCATGATCTTGCGGATCTTCTCCTCGGGCATCTCCATCTTTTCGGCCAGGGTCGCGGGGTCGGGTTCGAGCCCGGTCTCCTGCAGAATCTGGCGGCTGATGCGGTTCATCTTGTTGATGGTTTCGATCATGTGCACCGGAATGCGGATGGTGCGGGCCTGATCGGCGATCGAACGAGTGATCGCCTGGCGAATCCACCAGGTGGCATAGGTCGAAAACTTGTAGCCGCGCCGATACTCGAACTTGTCCACCGCCTTCATCAGGCCGATGTTGCCTTCCTGGATCAGATCGAGAAACTGTAGCCCGCGGTTGGTGTATTTCTTGGCGATCGAGATCACCAGGCGCAGGTTGGCCTCGGTCATTTCGCGCTTGGCACGGCGCATCTTGGCCTCGCCGGTGGACATCTGGCGATTGATGTCCTTGAGTTCCTTAAGCGGAATGCCGATGCGATCCTGTAGGTCGATGAGCTTCTGCTGCTCTTCGAGCACGGCCGGGTGGATGCGCATCAGGCCTTCGGCGTAGTTCTTGCCGGCGCCGATCTCGTCCTTGAGCCAGTCGAGGTCGATCTCGCGCCCCGGGAACACCTTGATGAAGTGCTGGCGCGGCATGCCGGCGCGGTCTACACACAGGCGCAGGATCTGGCGCTCATGGCCGCGTACCTGCTCGACCATGTGGCGCACGGTGTCGCACAGGCGCTCGATCGACTTGGCGGTGAAGCGGATATTGAGAAGCTCGTCCGAAATCTTCTGCTGCAGCGCGCGATAGGTTTCGTCCTTGGATCCGCGGGCCTGCAGGGCCTGCATCTTCTCGTCGAAGATGGCGCGGATTACCGCGAAGCGCTCGAGCGCGTCGGTCTTGAGCTTCAGCAGGGTCGCAGCGTTGGCGGCGGCTTCCTTATCGGCTGCGGCGTCTTCGTCATCTTCTTCATCATCGCCGACATCGGGCTCGTCCGATTCGTCGAGGGCGTCATCATCGCCGTCTTCTTCACTTGCGGCGGCCGCATTGTCTGCGTCGGCCTGTAGACCGTCCGGATCAAGCAGACCATCGATGATCTCGTCGATACGCATCTCGTCGCGCGCGACCTTGTCGGCATGATCGAGCATCTCGGCGATGGTGGTCGGGCAGGCCGAGATGGCCTGGACCATGTGGCGCAGGCCTTCTTCGATGCGCTTGGCGATCTCGATTTCGCCTTCGCGGGTCAGCAGCTCCACCGTGCCCATTTCACGCATGTACATGCGCACCGGGTCAGTCGTGCGGCCGAACTCGGAGTCGACCGACGACAGCGCCTGTTCGGCCTCTTCTTCGGCTACGTCTTCATCGACGGTAGAGGCGACGTTCTCGGACAACAACAGGTCTTCGGCGGCAGGTGCTTCGTCGTACACCTGAATGCCCATGTTGTTGAACGTGGCGATGATGCCTTCGATCTGCTCGGCGTCGGCGACGTCGTCGGGCAGATGATCGCTGATCTCAGCATATGTGAGGTAGCCGCGCTCCTTGCCGAGGGTGATCAAGGTCTTGAGCTGGGTTCTGCGAACCTCGGCATCAAGCGGGTTCGCTGCCGGACTGTCGGCGACGAGTTCGTCCTTTCTTTTTGCTTTGGCTGGGCGGCCTTTTGGACTTTCCTTGCGCGAACCCTTGATTTTTTCGCGGGCCATGGCACTCCTTGAGTCAAGGTGAGGACTGATTTGGAAAACCCGAAATTTTATCAGAAAATCTAGATCTTGCGTGGTTCGCCAAGCTGGCGTTTCTGTAAAATAAGGTGAGCCAGATGATGGCGTTCGGCGGAGGTGAGGCCGCCATCACGTTCTCGACCAGTCAGCTCCACGATTTCGTGGTTGATCGCATCGGCTTGCAGCTTGCGCAGGGTGTCTTCGAACAGCAATTCCACCACCGATTCATCGAATTCGGTGCCAACCAGTTCACCCGCGACTTTTGACAACGCGGTGGCGTGAGGCGTTTCACGAAAACGTTCGACCAGCGCCGCGACGCCGCAATCGGCTTCGATGTCGCCGATGCCCATGGCGTCGACGATCGCGATCAGCGCCAAACTTTCGGCGTCGGACGGCTCGATCAGGTCGGCGGGCAGGCGCGCTGCCAGGCCCGGGTTGTCGAGTACCAGCCGCAGCAGAATCCCGACCGGCGTGACGGCGCGGGTGCGGCCGCGAGGCCGCGGCTGGCTGCTGCGCTGCTGGGGTTTGCGCCAGGTGTCCTGCGTGCGTTCGGGGCGGTTGGATGTCAGTCCGTAGGCGGTCTCGATCTCGCTCTGGCTGATTCCGCCCGCTTCTGCGGTGGTCTTGAGCAGTTGCAGGCGCAGCAACGGGGCGCCCACGCGGGTGATGAGGGGGCGGGCCTCATGAATCAGACGCGCACGGCCCTCGGCGGTATCGAGATCGACTTGCGCCTTCAATTCGTCGAGCAGAAAGCGGGCGAGGGGGCGCGCGCTGGTTGCGGCGTCGCGAAAAGCCTGCGCGCCGTGTTCGCGCACGAAGGAATCGGGGTCGTGCTCCGGGGGCAGAAACAGGAAGGCCAGGGTCACGTCGTCACGCAAGGCCTCAAGCGAGGCCTCGAGCGCCCGCCAGGCGGCCTTGCGACCGGGTGCGTCGCCGTCGAAGCAGAACACCACCCGGTCGGTCAGGCGCATCAGGGTGGTGACATGATGGGCATTGGTGGCTGTGCCGAGGGTGGCGACGGCGTTGCCGATTCCGTACTGGGCGAGCGCCACCACGTCCATGTAGCCTTCGACGATGAGCGCGCTGGCTTCGTCGCGAATCGCCTTGTGCGCCTGGGTCAGGCCATAGAGTTCGCGCCCCTTCTCGAACAGCGGGGTTTCGGGCGAGTTCAGATACTTGGGCTCGCCGCCATCCAGCACCCGGCCGCCGAATCCGATGATGCGTCCGCGCCTGTCCTGGATCGGGAACATGATCCGATGGCGAAAGCGGTCATAGCGCCGGCCCTGATCGTTCTCGATGATCAACCCGCATTCAACCAGGGCCTTGCGGTCGTAGTCGGGAAAGACGGTCTTGAGCCCCTGCCAGTCGTCGGGTGCGTAGCCGATGCCGAAGCGCGCCGCGATCTCGCCGGTGAGGCCGCGCTTCTTGAGGTATTCGATTGCTGCGGGGGTCTTCTTGAGTTGCTCGCGGTAGAACTGCGCGGCCGCAGTCATTGCTGCGTAGAGCCCGTCATTGCTGGGCTGGTTGAGCGTGGGCGTCGCGCCCTTGGTGTCTTCGGGAATCTTGAGGCCCACCTGGCCGGCGAGCTCCTTGGTGGCTTCGACGAAAGACAGTCCGCTGTATTCCATCAGAAAGCCGATGGCATTGCCATGCACGCCGCAACCAAAGCAGTGATAAAACTGTTTGGTAGGGCTCACCGAAAACGAGGCGCTTTTTTCACCGTGGAAGGGGCAGCAGGCGAAATAGTTCGCGCCACCCTTCTTGAGCGGAAGGTGGCGTTCGATGACGTCGACGATATCGACACGGCCTAGCAGGTCCTGGATGAACGATTGTGGAATCATCCTGGCCTCGCGGTGCGAAGGCGGTGTTCAGGCACCCAGTCGCGCTCTGACCCGACGAGACGCTTCAGCCATGTCGGCGCGACCGGCAAGGCGCGGCTTGAGCGCGGTCATGATCTTGCCCAGGTCGGCGAGCGACGTGGCGCCGCATTCGGCGATTGCGGCGGTGATCTCGGCGTCGAGTTCGTCGGACGACAGTGCGGCCGGCAGGTAGGCCGACAGCACCTCGATCTCGAAGCGCTCGCCGGCGGCGAGTTCTGGCCGGTTGCCGGTGTCGAACTGGGCGGCGGCGTCGCGGCGCTGTTTCACCATTTTTTCGATGGTGGCGGTGACGGCGTCGTCGTCGAGCTCGATGCGTTCGTCAACTTCGCGCTGCTTGATCGCTGCGAGGAGCAACCTGACGGCGGACAGCCGCCCGGCGTCACGCGCGCGCATCGCGGTCTTCATGTCATCCTGAATTCGTGCCTTGAGCGACATGCCTGCTCCAATTCGAGAAACACAAAAGCCATGCCGGGCGCGAATCGAAATGATCCGCGCCCGGCATGGGGAATTAGATCGCCTGATGGGCCCGCGAGCGAGCCTCGGCGCGAAAAATCAGTACAGCTTGCGGGGCAGCATCTGGCTGCGCAGGCGCTTGTGATTGCGCTTGACGGCTGCTGCGAGCTTGCGCTTGCGCTCTGCGGTGGGCTTTTCGTAGAACTCGCGGGCGCGAAGCTCAGTCAGCAGACCGGTTTTTTCGATGGTGCGCTTGAAGCGGCGAATGGCGACTTCAAACGGCTCGTTTTCCTTTACGCGAATACCCGGCATTACGGCAATTCCTTGAGTGTCTTGAGAGCGGAAAAACGCGGATTATAAAGGCCGCCCGGCGATTGATGCAAGGCCGATGTGCGAACGGGTAGAATTCCGGCTTGTGAATCCGCGCTGTGCGCGACATGGGAACAGACAATGAAGGTGCTGGGTATCGAGTCTTCATGCGATGAAACGGGAGTGGCGGTATATGACACCACGGCCGGGTTGATTGCCGATCAACTTCATTCGCAGATCGACCTGCACGCCGCCTATGGTGGCGTGGTGCCGGAGCTCGCGTCGCGCGACCATATTCGCCGCCTGCCAATGCTCGTGCGCCAGGCGCTTGCCGAGGCGGGCTGTTCGTTCGCCGAGCTCGATGCGGTGGCCTATACCGCCGGCCCGGGGCTGGCCGGTGCGCTGTTGGTGGGCGCGAGCTTTGCCGAATCACTGGCTTTGTCGCTGGCCATTCCGGCGCTGCCGATCCATCACCTTGAGGGGCACTTGCTGTCGCCGCTGCTGGCAACCGAGCCGCCGATGTTTCCGTTTGTCGCGCTGCTGGTGTCCGGCGGGCATACCCAGTTGATGGCGGTGACCGGGGTGGGCCAGTACGCATTGCTGGGCGAGACGGTCGATGATGCTGCGGGCGAGGCGTTCGACAAGACCGCCAAGTTGCTGGGGCTGGGCTATCCGGGCGGGCCGCAGCTCGCGCGCCTGGCCGAGTCGGGCAAGAGTGGGCGATTCAAGTTGCCCCGGCCGATGTTGCGCTCCGGCGATCTCGATTTCAGTTTCAGCGGGCTCAAGACCGCGGTGCTCAACGTCGTCTCATCCCCCGGCTGGCTGCCCACGGATGCAGCCGACCTGGCGGCCGACTTTCAGGACGCAGTCGTCGAGGTGCTGTGCGCGAAGGCGCTGCGGGCGTTGTCCGACACCCGGCTCACCCAGTTGGTCGTTGCAGGTGGCGTGGGCGCCAATCGCCAGTTGCGCTCACGGCTAGATACTGAAGTTGCTCGGCGGGGCTGGAGTGTGCATTACCCCGAGCCGGCGTTGTGCACCGACAATGGCGCGATGATCGCGTTTGCGGGTGCGCTCCGGCTCATGGCGGGCGAGCGGCAGACGGGCATGCAGGCCGTGCGGGTGCGGCCACGCTGGCCCTTGGCCGATCTTGTGGCACCAGAGCGGTCCGCCGTGACGTGATCTGGGCTGGACGTTGAGGCGTCGATCATAAGGCTCGGTGCCGCTGGGCGGTTCTGCGGGAGTGAAGCGGCTTGCTTCTGCCGCCCCGGCACGGGCGTCAATCAGCTTTTCTTGCCACCGATACGGCCTTCGGTGCCGTTCTTGAGGCGGCGAATGTTCTCGGAGTGGCGCCAGGTGAGTATGGCCGCGATCGCGAGCAGTACGCCAATCGTGACCGGCTCGTCGACCAGCACGATGCCGGCGATCGGTGCAGCCGCGGCGGCTGCGAGTGCAGCTGCCGACGAATAGCGGGTGATGAGGGCAACCGCGAGCCAGGTGAGCAGCGCCGTCAACGCAATCGAACCGTTGATGCCCGCCAGCACGCCCAGCGCGGTCGCGACCCCTTTGCCGCCCTTGCCGCGCAGGAACAGGCTGAAGACATGGCCGAGGAATGCAGCCAGCCCGGCCAGTGCCGCCTGTGCCGGCCCGAATCCGAGTGCGAATGCCGCCCAGACTGCAAGCCAGCCCTTGGCGCAGTCACCGACGAGCGTCAGCAGGGCTGCCCATTTGTTGCCGCTGCGCAGCACGTTGGTTGCACCGGGGTTGCCGGAGCCGTACTTGCGCGGGTCGGCAAGGCCGAAGAGTCGGCTCGAGACGATGGCAAAGGGAATGGAGCCCAGCAGGTATGCGGCAAGCAGCAGGATGATGGTCATCTTGGTCCGGGCGAAGAATTCGCGGTTCGATGGTGAGGCGAGATTCTAATTGAAAACCGGGCGGCTGCCGTTTTTGCCCGGGTTTGCATTGAAGCATGCGTCGATGCTCTGAAACGGGTGAATTGGCATGCCGCCCAAACGATGCGCTTGCTTGAATTCGAGGCCGTGCGTGCTATACCGGTTTCATGCCCGCATGCCATTCTGGCGCAGTTTGCGAGCGCGCCGGATCGAGTGACCGCTTGGGCACGGGCTTGATCGATTTCGCAAACTTCGAGGGAGAGTTGCACCATGACCTACACCTACCGCGGCGGGCGCCGGATCGAGCTCGACAAGAGCGCCGACGAATTCGTGGTGCGTGCCGCGCCCGAAGCGCTCGGCACGCTCGGCGCGACCAATCTCGAGCGAGTATCGCCGTCTTCGACGCGAGGCCATGTTGCCGCCGGTGAACTCGACGCGACGATGGCGCGCAGCCGCGACATTGCGCCTACTCACCATGTCTACACCGTTGCCGAAAGTGGGCAGGACTTTCTTATTACCGATCGGGTGTTCGTAAGTTTTCGTCAGCCGCTCGACGCGGAAGCAGTCGCTGCATTCGCGGGCCGTTACGGATTGCTGCAGTGCGAGCGGTATTCCGACCGTGATTTCCTGTTCCAGCTTACCAACGATACCGGCATGAACCCCATCAAGTTGGTGGTGACGTTGAGCGAGGATGAGCCGCAGGTCGAGATGGCCGAGAACGATCTGAACTATCTGGCCGAGAAGCAGGCGCTGGTGTTGCCAACCGACCCCGAATACCTGCGCCAATGGCATCTTCACGGGCGAATGAACCATCCGCAGGTCGACCCGCGTGCCAATGCGCG
>JAEUNS010000165.1 GCA_016790005.1 Zoogloeaceae bacterium | reverse complement strand
GGAGAGATGCATCATGATGAAAGGTGGAATTGCAGGCTTGATGAAGCAGGCCCAGCAGATGCAGGAGAACATGAAGAAGATGCAGGACCAGCTCGCCTCGGTCGAGGTCGAGGGTCAGTCCGGAGCCGGGATGGTTAAGGTGTTGATGACCTGCAAGCATGACGTGCGCAGAGTCAGCATCGACGAGTCGGTAATGGATGACAAGGAGATGCTCGAGGATCTTCTCGCAGCGGCGGTGAACGACGCGGTACGACGGGTTGAGAGCACCACCCAGGAAAAGATGGCGGGCTTCACTGCCGGCCTCAATCTTCCGCCCGGAATGAAGTTGCCGTTCTGAGCGCGCTGTGCTGCCTTCGACCCTCGATGAACTGATCGAAGCGCTTCGCTGTCTGCCGGGAGTTGGTCCCAAGTCGGCCCAGCGGATGGCCTATCATCTGCTCCAGCGCGATCAGCGCGGTGCCGGCCGGTTGGCGAGCGCCCTGCAAAAGGCCTTGGTGGTGCTGCGCCATTGCGAACGTTGCAATGCCTTTACCGAGTCACAGGTGTGCCAGCGCTGTGCAAGCAGCCAGCGCGACGCATCGTTACTGTGTGTGGTTGAAATGCCCGCCGATCTCGCGATGATCGAGCAGACGCATGCCTATGATGGCCTGTATTACGTCCTGATGGGCCGGATCTCTCCGCTCGATGGGATCGGGCCGCGCGAACTCAAACTCGACAGATTGCTCGCGCGGGCGACCGACGGTGTGGTTCGTGAGGTGATTCTCGCGACCAACTTCACCAACGAAGGCGAGGCGACGGCCCACACCATTTCAGAGCTGCTGAATGCCCGCGGTATCCGGGCGAGCCGCTTGTCGCGTGGCGTGCCGGTGGGCGGCGAACTCGAGCACACGGATTCGGGAACGATCGCCCAGGCACTGTTCGAGCGGCGCGCGCTCTAGCCTTCATTCATACCGCAGGCGCCGGGCCGCGGGGAGCTAATCCGCCACAGTCGCAAGTCTTGGCCTTACAAGTGCTTTTTCTGGTGCGGGCTTTCCCTTATAATCGTGCAGCTTTTCAAATCGGATTTTGGTTTCCTATCAGGAAGAGGTCATGAGCGTGGATCAAAAGATGGACAGTAGCCGTCGAACACTGCTATTTGCGACGTCGGCCATGGGTGGCGTTGCTGCGGTGGCGACCGCCGTACCGTTCGTTGCCAGCCTGTCTCCGTCGGAGCGGGCCAAGGCAGCAGGCGCCCCGGTCGAGGCCGACATCAGCAAGCTCGCCCCGGGCGAGTTGATGACAGTCGAATGGCGTGGCAAGCCGGTGTGGGTTCTGAGGCGTACGCCCGAAATGCTCGCCTCGCTCGAAAAGACTGCCGACAAGGTGTCGGACCCAGAGTCCGCAGTACCCCAGCAGCCGTCCTACGCCACCAATGTGCACCGCTCCATCAACCCGGAGTATCTGGTGATGGTGGGTATCTGCACCCATCTGGGCTGTTCGCCGAGTTCCAAGGTTGCAGCCGGGGCCGAGGGTGGGATGGGCGCAGATTGGGCGGGTGGTTTCTTTTGCCCCTGTCATGGTTCGGTGTTCGATCTGGCTGGCCGCGTGTTCAAGAGCATGCCGGCGCCGACCAATCTCGAAGTTCCTCCTCACAAGTACCTCGCTGACACCATGCTGCTCATTGGTGACGACGGAAAGGCCTGAACGATGACGACAAAATCGCAAGCCCTGGTTAACTGGATCGACGAGCGTTTTCCGCTCACGTCATCCATCAAGGGGCACCTCACCGAGTACTACGCCCCGAAGAACTTCAACTTCTGGTATTTCTTCGGATCGCTTGCCCTGATGGTGCTGGTGATCCAGATCCTGACCGGCATCTTCCTGGTCATGCATTACAAGCCTGACGGTACCCTCAACGCCGCGGGCATCCCGGTCGCATTCGCGAGCGTCGAATACATCATGCGCGAAGTACCCGGTGGCTGGCTGATCCGCTACCTGCACTCCACCGGTGCCTCGGCGTTCTTCGTGGTCGTTTACCTGCATATGTTCCGTGGTCTTCTCTACGGTTCCTATCGCAAGCCGCGCGAACTGATCTGGATTTTCGGCACGCTGATCTTCCTGGTGTTGATGGCCGAGGCCTTCATGGGCTATCTGCTGCCTTGGGGGCAGATGTCGTTCTGGGGTGCGCAGGTCATCATCAACCTGTTCTCGGCCATTCCGTTCATCGGTCCGGACCTGGCGCTGATGATTCGCGGCGATTTCGTGATCGGCGATGCGACGCTCAACCGCTTCTTCGCATTCCATGTGATCGCGGTGCCGCTGATCCTGATCGGCCTGGTGGCCGCACACATCATCGCGTTGCATGAAGTGGGCTCGAACAACCCCGATGGTGTCGAGATCAAGAAGAAGAAGGACGCAAACGGCATTCCGCTCGACGGCATCCCCTTCCATCCGTATTACACGGTCAAGGATATCGTTGGCGTGGTCGGATTCCTGATCCTGTTCTCGGCGGTCGTGTTCTTCTGGCCCGAAGGCGGTGGTTACTTCCTCGAGTACAACAACTTCATTCCGGCCGATCCGCTGACGACGCCGCTGCATATCGCACCGGTCTGGTATTTCACGCCGTTCTACTCGGTGCTGCGTGCAGTGACCTACCCGCTGTTCGGTATCGATGCGAAGTTCTGGGGGGTGGTTGCGATGGGGGCGTCGGTGGTGATCATTGCCTTCCTGCCCTGGCTCGATCGCAGCCCGGTGAAGTCGATTCGCTACAAGGGCCCGATCTTCAAGGGCGCGCTGGCAGTCTTCATCATTTCGTTCTTCATTCTGGGGTATCTCGGGGTGTTGCCCCCGACGCCGATGCGCACGCTGGTCGCGCAGATCTGCTCGGTGCTCTATTTCGCCTTCTTCCTGGCGATGCCCTGGTACAGCAAGCTGGACAAGTGCAAACCGGAACCGGATCGGGTGAACTTCAAATGACAATCAACGTATTCAAGACCCTCAAGCGTTTCGCTGCTGCACTGCTGTTCGTGCCCTCACTCGCGCTTGCTGCGGGTGCCGCAGTGCATCTCGACCGGGCTCCGGTCAGCAATGATCCGGCAGCGCTGCAACATGGGGCCAAGCTGTTCGTCAACTACTGCATGGGCTGTCATAGCGCGAGTTTCATGCGCTACAACATGCTGAACGGTATCGGCCTTAACGATCAGCAGATTCGCGACAACCTGATGTTCAGCGGCGAGCGCGTCGGCGATCTGATGAAGATCTCGATGCGCCACAACGAATCGAAGATCTGGTTCGGCAAGACGCCGCCGGACCTGACCCTGATCGCACGTCAGCGTGCATCGGGCGACGGTAGTGGCGCCGACTGGTTGTACACCTACCTGCGCCAGTTCTACCGTGACGACCAGCGTCCGACCGGCTGGAACAACGTGGTTTTTGCCAACGTCGGTATGCCGCACGTACTGTGGCAACTGCAAGGCGAGCAGGTTGCCAAGGTCACGGATAATCCCGACGGCACCAAGAGTTTCGAGTTGAGCCTGGCCTCACCCGGCACCATGTCGGCGGACGAGTTCGACAAGGCGATCGCCGATCTGGTGTCCTACCTGGTCTGGATGGGCGAGCCGATCGCGGAAAAGCGCAAGACGATCGGTGTTTTCGTTCTGATATTCCTGGCCGGTTTGTTCGTCCTGAGCTATGCGCTCAAGAAGAACTACTGGAGAGATATCCACTAAGGGCGAGCGGGCCGCGGCAGGCCGCAATAGCGCTCGATTGCCCTTTACGCACCACGCGCAGCCCGCGTGGTGCGCTTTGTTTTTCAAATCCGGAGTTGCTTTATCATGATGACCCTATATTCCGGCACGACTGATCCTTTCAGTCATCGTTGCCGGATCGTTCTTTTCGAGAAGGGGATGGACTTCGAGGTAATCGACGTCGATCTCTACAACAAGCCGGAAGATATTGCGGTAATCAACCCGTATAACCGGGTGCCGGTTCTCGTCGATCGCGATCTGATCCTCTACGAAGCCAACATCATCAACGAATACATCGACGAGCGCTTTCCGCACCCGCAGTTGATGCCGCCCGACCCGATCCTGCGTGCGCGTGCGCGGCAGTTGTTGCACACGTTCGAACAGGAATTGTTTGCCCACATCGGCATACTCGAGGCCAATGACAAGAACGCCGACGCAAGTCGCGCCCATGTTCGAGACCAACTGGTGCAGTTCGCCCCGATCTTCACCAAACAGCGGTTCATGCTTGGTGACGAGTTCTCGATGCTCGATGTGGCGATCTCGCCACTGCTGTGGCGCATGGAACACTACGGAATCGAGCTGCCCAAGGCCGCCGCCGCGATCATGAAGTATGCCGAACGTATCTTCAGCCGCCAGGGCTTCATCGATGCCCTGACGCCGTCCGAGAAGGTGATGCGGCGCTGACCAATCAGGACGATGCCTGCGGGTATCGTCCTTTGATGAAGTAAATCAATGACCACTGTATCGACCAAACCCTATCTCATCCGCGCAATACACGAGTGGTGTGTCGACCAGGGCCTGACGCCCCATATCGCGGTGGTGATCGACCGGCACGTCATCGTACCGAACGGTTACGCGCGCGATGGCCAGATCATCCTGAACCTGAGTCCGGATGCGACGAGTCAGCTCGTGATCGGTAACGAAACGATCACCTTCCAGGCCCGCTTTGGCGGCAAGGCCCATGCCTTGCTGGTGCCGATCGCGAATGTGATCGCCGTCTATGCGGCCCAGAACGGGCAGGGGATGGCGTTCGAGCCCGAGTCCATCGACGAGCAACTCGAAGCCGCTGAGCAGCTACCTGACGACGCCCCTGAAGCTGTCGGCGACGCGCCTGGAGAGGGGGGTGACGAGCACAAGCCCAAGGCGCCGCCGCGCCGCAACCATCTTAAAGTCGTCAAATAGTGCTTCGGTGCAAGCGCCCGGGCAAAGCAATCTGGAGTGAAGCAAAATGGACTGGCTGGACGATTACGAACTTGAGCTTGCGCCGATGGACCAGACTCATCACGAGTTTGTCGAAATCTTCAACCGGCTTGCCAAGGCCGATGCGGCGACTCGGCTGGAGCGTCTGGACGAGTTCATCGCCCACACCGAAGAACACTTCGGGCAGGAGAATCGCTGGATGGAGGCGGTGAACTTCCCCGGTTGCCACAGGGCGGAGCACGATCGGGTGCTGGCGGTGTTGCGCGAGGTGCGGGCCCGGGTCGCGGCCGGTGACGGCTTCTTTCTTGGGCGCTTGATCGAGGAACTGCCCGCCTGGTTTGGACATCACGCATCCGGAATGGATGCAGCGCTTGCTTTCACCCTGAAGTCGGTCGGCTTCGACTTCGAAACCGGGACCGTCCCGGCATCGACC
>JAEUNS010000095.1 GCA_016790005.1 Zoogloeaceae bacterium | reverse complement strand
TCAGGCCGTTCGCCGCCGCGTAGCGCTTCGCGATCTCGAGCCGGCGCGTGTACAGCGACTGCTCCATCTCCAGCGCCTCGGCGCGCACGTTCATGCCGAGGTTCATGCGCGGGGTGAACAGCTGGCCGTCGAATTCCAGGTCGGGGGTGACGAAGTTGAGGCGCTCGGGGGAGACCAGGGCGCTGCCGCTGCCGTCGGCGACGTTGGTGACGATCTTCATGCCCATCCACACGCCGGCCAGGCGCGACATCTGGTAGCCGTGCAGGCCCAGGTCGAGGATCTCCTGGACGTTGCCCGGATACAGGGAGGGGATGCCGACGTGAAAGAGCATGGGCTCGCTCTGGCTGCACAGCGACGAGCTCTTGCAGCTCGGGTCGTCGCCGGCGATCGCGAGCACGCCGCCGTTCTTGCCGATGCCGGTGTAGTTGGCATGCTTGAGCGCATCGCCAGAGCGGTCCACCCCGGGCGCCTTGCCGTACCACAGGCCGGTGACGCCGTCGAACTTCTGCTTGCCCACGGTGTGCAGCATCTGGGTGCCCCACACCGCGGTGGCGGCGAGGTCTTCGTTGATGCCATCGACGAAGTGGATGTGATTCGCGAGCAGCGTCTTCTGCTGCTTGATCAGCGCTGCATCCAGCATCCCCACCGGCGAGCCGCGGTAGCCGGAGACGAACATCCCGGTCTTGAGGCCACGGCGTGTGTCGGTGCGCACCTGGTCCAGCGTCAGACGCACGATCGCGTCGATGCCGCCAAGGTGGATGTCGCCTTGTTCTTGCGTAAAGGTATTGAAAGTCTCGTTACGGGCTGACATGAACAGCTCCCTTTGTTATCCGTTACCGCCGTTGTGGCGTCTCTGTCGGGGGCTGCGGCTTCCGTCCGAAAGTCCGCAGCAGCAATCTGGAGTGCAGATTAGGGGTCTGCCGTCGGCGGCAATATCCGGTTTGTGCAGGACTTTTATCCATTCCCTGCAAAACCCCAACGCCTGCAGGGAATGGATAGCGATGCTGCAGAAAGCGGATATTTCGGGTCGATGCGCGCTTCTACGATGGGGCCTCCCTGGACATAACAACGGAGACCACGGTCATGGGCATCACGAAGGCGTATCTCGACAGCCTCGTCGAGAAGGACGAGAAAAAAGGACTTTTCCGCTGCAAGCGGGAGATGTTCACCAATGAGGAGTTGTTCGAACTCGAGATGGAACACATCTTCGAGGGCAACTGGATCTACCTGGCCCATGAAAGCCAGATCCCCAATGTCAACGACTACTACACGACGAAGATGGGTCGCCAGCCGATCTTCATCACCCGCAACAAGGACAAGCAGCTCAACGCCTTCATCAATGCCTGCGCCCACCGCGGCGCGACGCTGGCCCGCTTCAAGCGCGGCAACAAGGGCAGCTTCACCTGCCCCTTCCACGGCTGGACATTCAACAACTCCGGCAAGCTCTTGAAGATCAAGGACCCCAACGAGACGGGCTACCCGGCCACCTTCAACTGTGAAGGCTCGCACGACCTGAAGAAGGTCGCCCGCTTCGAGTCCTACAAGGGCTTCCTGTTCGGCAGCCTGAACCCGGATGTCGCCTCGCTGGAAGACTGGCTGGGTGAATCGAAGAAGATCATCGACATGATCGTCGACCAGTCGCCGGAAGGCCTGGAAGTGCTGCGCGGCTCATCCACCTATGTCTACGAGGGCAACTGGAAGCTGCAGGCCGAGAACGGCGCCGACGGCTACCACGTCACCGCCACCCACTGGAACTACGCCGCGACCCAAAACCAGCGCAAGGAACGCGACGCCGGCAATGACGACATCAAGGCGATGAGCGCCGGCGGCTGGGCCAAGAAAGGCGGCGGCTCGTACTCGTTCGAAAGCGGCCACCTGCTGCTGTGGACCCGCTGGGACAACCCGGAAGACCGCCCGCTGCACCGCGTCCGCGACGAGTTGGTCGCCAAGTTCGGTGAGGCCCAGGCCAACTGGATGATCAACAACTCGCGCAACCTGTGCCTGTACCCGAACGTGTACCTGATGGACCAGTTCAGCTCGCAGATCCGGGTGTTCCGCCCGCTCTCGGTGAACCGCACCGAAGTCACGATCTACTGCATCGCCCCCAAGGGCGAATCGCCCGAGGCCCGCGCCCACCGCATCCGCCAGTACGAGGACTTCTTCAACGCCTCCGGCATGGCCACCCCGGACGATCTCGAGGAATTCCGCGCCTGCCAGGAAGGCTTCATGGGCCGCGCACTGGAATGGAACGACATGTCACGCGGCGCCACCCACTGGGTGAAGGGCGCGGATGACGAAGCCAGGACGATCGGCCTCGAGCCGCTGCTGTCGGGCGTGAAGACCGAAGACGAAGGCCTGTATGTGGTGCAGCACACCTACTGGCTGGACGAGATGAAAAAGGCGCTGACCGCCAAAGAAGAAGCCTAAGGAGAGACCACGATGAGCATTTCCTACGAAAACCTGTGTGCCTTTTTGTACCGCGAGGCACGCCTGCTGGACGACCGCGACTGGGACGCCTGGCTGGAGCTGTACGCCCCCGACGTCACCTTCTGGATGCCCGCATGGGACGACGACGGCGAACTCACCACCGACCCGCAGAGCGAAGTCTCGCTGATCTGGTACGGTCGCCGCTCCGGCCTGGAAGACCGCATCTTCCGCATCCGCACCGAGCGCTCGAGCGCGACGATTCCGGATACCCGCACCTCGCACCATCTCAGCAACGTCGAGGTCGTCGAGCAGAGCGGCGAGGTGTGCAAGCTGCGCTTCAACTGGCACACCATGAGCGTGCGCTACAACCACACCGACCACTTCTGCGGCACGAGCTTCTACACCCTCGACCTGTCCGGCGCGAGCCCGATCATCAAGGACAAGAAGGTGGTGTTGAAGACCGACTACATCCGCCATGTGATCGACATCTACCACATCTGACCGCACCACAGGCGCAATACCACGCCCACCCGTAACGCGCGCGCCTCCCCTCAGGGAAGCGCGCTGCCAGCGGCCAGCAGGGAGCGGGCGCAGGACAACTACAACGGAGATAAACATGAGCTACAGGATCGCACTCAACTTCGAGGACGGGGTCACCCGCTTCATCGACTGCAAACCCACCGAGACGGTGGCCGATGCCGCCTACCGGCAAAAGATCAACGTACCCATCGATTGCCGCGACGGTGCCTGTGGCGCGTGCAAGTGCTTCTCGGAATCCGGCGACTACCGCCTGGGCGAATACATCGAGGACGCGATGAGCGAGACCGAGGCCGCCGAAGGTTTCGTGCTGACCTGCCAGATGTACCCGAAGAGCGACTGCGTGGTGCGCGTACCGGCCTCGTCGGAAGTCTGCAAGATCAAGCAATCCAGTCTCACCACGACGATCGCGGAAGTGCGCGCCCTGTCGGACAGCACCATCTCATTGACGCTCGCCGGCGACGCGCTGGCCAAGCTCGCCTTCCTGCCCGGCCAGTATGCCAACCTGGGCGTACCCGGATCCGATCAGCACCGCGCCTACTCGTTCAGCTCGATGAGCAGCGACAACAAGGTGTCGTTCCTGATCCGCAACGTGCCCGGCGGGCTGATGAGCGGCTACCTCACCCAGCGCGCCCAACCCGGCGACAGCATGACCCTGGCCGGGCCGCTCGGCAGCTTCTACCTGCGCGACATCCGTCGCCCGGTGCTGATGCTCGCCGGCGGCACCGGCCTCGCGCCCTTCCTGGCGATGCTCGAGAAGATCGTCGCCGACGGCGGCAGCCCCTTCCCGGTGCACCTCATCTACGGCGTGAATACCGACACCGATCTCGTCGAGCTCGAGCGCCTCTCGGCCTTCGCCACGCAACTGCTCAACTTCAGCTACGCGCTGGTGGTGGTCAGCGCCGACAGCGCCCAGCCGAAGAAGGGCTACGTCACCCAGCACATCGAACCCGCCCAGCTCAACGACGGCGATGTCGACATCTACCTGTGCGGCCCGCCGCCGATGGTGGAGGCCGTTGCCCAATACATGCGCGAACGCGACATCAAGCCGGC
>JAEUNS010000089.1 GCA_016790005.1 Zoogloeaceae bacterium | reverse complement strand
GCGCCGCCGGCAGGGGCGACCCAGGCATGGCTGGGGTTGCAGGCCAGCCCTACCAGCCCGAGCTCGGTGATCGCCTCGAGCTCGACCCACAAGGCCGAAAAATGCACGCAATGATTTATTGCCATCGCGGCAATCCCACAGTTGCGCGCCTTGTCGGCCAGCACCGGCAGACCGGTGCGAAACGCCAGCGGCGAGAAGGCGCCGCCGGCATCGACCTTGACGATTGCCGGTGCCTGGTCGAACACCTTGGGCACCGCATTGGGAACTACCTTGCCGGCGCGCAGGGTGGCGATGAGGCCCAGCAGGCGATAGATGCCGTGCGACGCACATTCATCGCGCTGACCGGCCACCAGCGTGTCGGCCAGCGCCGCGGTATGCGCCTCGTCGAAACCATGCTTGCGCAGCACCTGGGAAGCCAGGTTGCGAACCTCGTCCAGCGAAAGATGAATCATTTAAAGACTCCGATGCAGATAGATCGCCCACTATGCCCGTTGTGAGCGGGAATTCTTGTCGCCGATGCACGCTGCAGGTGACGAATTCTGCACATCCCACCAAGCGGACCATCAAGCAGCCAACGCCGCCGCTGCGATTCGCTAACATGGCGACACCCCGATGTGCCCCGCCGGGCGCATCCACCATTCCACACTAAGCCGGATACCCGCATGCGTCAAACCAATCAGGCCCGCGCAATGATTTTCGCGCTTGCCGCGGTGCTGTTGTGGTCGACCGCCGCCACGGCCTTCAAGCTGTCGCTGCGGGTCATGAGTCCGACCGAGCTGCTCGCCTGGTCGGCCCTGGTGTCAACCGTGGTGCTGGCGGTGATCGTGGGGGTACGGGGTGAGTGGGCGATCGCGCTTGCGGCACTCAAGGCAAGGCCGCTGTTCTATGCGGCGACGGGTGCGTTGAACCCGTGCGGATTTTATCTCACGGTGCTGTCGGCCTACGAACTGCTGCCGGCACAGCAGGCGCAAACCCTCAACATCACCTGGGCATTGACGCTGTCGCTGCTGGCGGTGCCCTTGCTCAAGCAGAAACTGGTGAGGCGCGATCTCATCGCGTTGCTGGTGGGCTACTTCGGCGCGGTGGTCATCGCGACCCGCGGAAATCTGCTCGCGCTGGAATTCGACAGCGGCCTGGGTGTTGCCCTCGCGCTGGGCAGCACGGTGCTGTGGGCGCTCTACTGGATCGCGAACACCCGCGCGACCGCCCCGGCGGCAGTGTCGCTGCTGTTGTGCTTCATGCTGGGTACGCCGATGGTGTGGCTGATATTGGCGCTTCAGGGCGAACTCACGCTGCCACCCCTGTCCGGGCTCGCCGGTGCTGCCTATGTCGGGCTGTTCGAGATGGGCGTCACCTTCATGCTGTGGCTGACTGCGATGCGCCATGCCGAGAACGTGAGCCGGATCAGCAATCTGATCTTCCTCTCACCGTTCCTGTCGCTGTTCTTCATCAACATGTTTCTGGACGAAGCGATCGAGCCCGCCACCTGGGTCGGGCTGGTACTGATCATCGCGGCTGTCACCTACCAGCAGCGTGGTCGCAAGGCCGCATGAGGCCGTTGGCCCCTAAACCGCCAACGCCTCGCGCACCCCGTCGGCATCCATGTTTGCGCCCTCGCCACGCATCACGATCTCGCCCCGCTCCATGACCAGGTACTGGTCGGCCAGCGAACGGGCAAAGTCGTAGTACTGCTCGACCAGCAGGATCGCCATCTCGCCAGTGGCCGCCAGGCTGCGGATCGCACGCTCGATGTCCTTGATGATCGACGGCTGGATGCCCTCTGTCGGCTCGTCCAGGATCAGCAGCTTGGGCCCGAACGCCAGTGCCCGGCCGATTGCGAGCTGTTGTTGCTGGCCGCCGGAGAGGTCGCCACCGCGCCGGTGCATCATCTGCAGCAGCACCGGAAACATCTCGAAGATGCGCGCCGGGATGGGCTCACCGCCCGGCCGGGTGGCAAGCCCCATCAACAGGTTTTCTTCAACCGTCAGGCGCGGGAAGATCTCGCGGCCCTGCGGCACATAGCCGATGCCGGCGCGCACCCGGTTGTACGAGGCCGCCCGGGTGATGTCCTGATCGTTGAAGGTGATCTGGCCGCGCGCGGCCGGCACCAGCCCCATCAGGGTCTTCAGCAGCGTGGTCTTGCCGACCCCGTTGCGCCCCAGCAGCGTCGTGACCTTGCCGATCGGCACTTCGAACGACAGGCCACGCAGAATGTGGCTGCCGCCGTAGTACTGGTTGAGGTTGTCGACTTTCAGCATGGCGGGTTCCTGTCAGCGGCCAAGATACACTTCGATCACACGCGGGTCGGCCTGCACCGTGGCGAGATCGCCTTCGGCCAGCACCGAGCCTTCATGCAGCACGGTCACCCGTCCGCCCAAGGCCTCGACGAAGGCCATGTCGTGCTCGACCACCACCAGCGAATGACTGCCGGCCAGGCTCACGAACAGCTCGGCGGTACGCTCGGTTTCATCATCGGTCATACCGGCCACCGGTTCGTCGAGCAGCAGCAGCTTGGGTTCCTGCATCAGCAGCATGCCGATCTCGAGCCATTGCTTCTGCCCGTGCGAGAGCAGGCCGGCAACCCGCTCGGCTTCGTCGTCGAGGCGGATGCGCTTGAGCGTCATCGAGATGCGGTCGCGCTCGTCGTCCGAAAGCCGGGCGAACAGCGCCCGGCGTACCCGCTTGTCGGTCTTCATCGCGAGCTCGAGGTTTTCGAACACGGTGTGATGCTCGAAGATCGTCGGCTTCTGGAACTTGCGCCCGATGCCCACATGGGCGATCTGCGGCTCGGTCATGCGGGTAAGGTCGATGGTCTGCCCGAAGAAGGCCTTGCCCGAGTCAGGGCGGGTCTTGCCGGTGATCACGTCCATCATCGTGGTCTTGCCCGCACCATTGGGCCCGATGATGCAGCGCAGTTCGCCGGCATCGATGGCGAGCGACAACTTGTTGAGCGCGCGAAAGCCATCGAAGCTCACGGTGATGTCATCGAGGTAGAGGATGACGTTGTGCGACAGGTCCAGCTCGCCCGGTACCAACAGATGACCCGAGGAGATCTCGCCCCCGTGCTGGCCGGTAGACATGGTCACGGCACTCATGCGCCCGCTCCTTTGCTTGCAATTTCACCGCTTGGAAGCACCGTTGCCGGGGCCGAAGGCTTGCTCATCGAGCTTGATCCCGGGGCTTCGCCATGGCCTGCCTTCTCGAGCATCGGGCGTGCCGCGGCGGTCGCCGCAGCGCCTGCATTCGCCTCTCCGGGGTCTCCGTTGCGCATCCGCCCGAGGAGTTTTCGCACCAGTCCCACGACGCCCTGCGGCAGGAACAGGGTCACCGCGATGAACAGGAAGCCGAGGAAGAACGGCCAGTATTCGGGAAACGACACCGTGAACCAACTCTTGGCGAAATTCACGATACCCGCGCCGACGACAGCACCAACCAAGGTGCCGCGCCCACCCACCGCGACCCAGATCGCAATCTCGATCGAGTTGGCCGGGCTCATCTCGGACGGGTTGATGATGCCGATCTGCGGCACATACAGCGCGCCCGCGAGGCCGCACAGCACTGCCGACAGCGTCCAGATGAACAGCTTGTAGTGCAAGGGGTTGTAGCCGATGAACATCACCCGCGACTCGGCATCGCGAATCGCGGCCA
>JAEUNS010000068.1 GCA_016790005.1 Zoogloeaceae bacterium | reverse complement strand
GAGTGGGTGTTGTCGTGTTCGCCCGAGTTGTTTTTGCAAAACCATGGCGGCGTGCTCGCAGCCAGGCCGATGAAGGGCACAGCGTCGCGCGCCCAGGTGCCCGAGGGCGACAGCGAGATCGCGCGCATGCTCGGCGACGACGCCAAGAATCGGGCCGAAAACCTGATGATCGTCGACCTGTTGCGCAACGATCTGGGGCGCATCGCGCGCACCGGCAGCGTGCGGGTGCCGGCGCTGTTCTCGGTCGAGGCCTATCCGACCGTGTTCCAGATGACCTCCAGCATCGAGGCCGAGCTGCCACCCGCAACCGGTTTTGCCCAGCTGTTGCGGGCATTGTTCCCGTGCGGATCGATCACCGGAGCGCCCAAGCATCGCACGATGCAGTTGATCGCCGAGCTCGAGAACACGCCGCGCGGGTTGTACACCGGCAGCATCGGCTGGATCGATCGGCCGGCGGCTGACCGGACCACTGCGGCCTGCGGTGATTTCTGCCTGTCGGTCGCGATTCGGACCCTGACGCTCAAGCCGATCGAGCCAGGCAGGTTTGCCGGCACGATGGGCGTGGGGGCCGGCATCGTGATCGATAGCCGGGCCGAGGAGGAGTTCGAGGAGTGCCTGCTCAAGGCGCGCTTTCTGACCGGCCTCGACCCCGGCTTCAGCCTGTTCGAGAGCATGTATGCCATCCGTGGCGACGGCATTCGGCATCTCGACCTGCATCTTGGCCGCCTCGCAACGAGTGCTGCAGAGCTCGGCTTTGCCTTTCCGCGCGAGTCTATCGTCGCGGTGCTCGCCCGTCAGGTGGCGGCGTTGTCCCCCGAGGCGCCGGCGCGGATACGGCTCACGCTCCACAAGGAGGGGCGCTTCGACATCGTGGTCGCGCCGCTCGATCCGCTGCCGGATGGGCCGGTGGCGCTGTTGCTCGCGGCCGAGCCGGTCAGCGACCGATCGGGCTTGTTGCGCCACAAGACTACGCTGCGTCAGCGCTATGACCAGGCGATCGCCGATGCGCAAAGCCAGGGGGCGTTCGACACCTTGTTCTTCGACGCCGAAGGCTTTCTGACCGAAGGCGGTCGCACCAATGTGTTCTTGCGCATCGATGGTGAGTGGCTCACGCCACCCCTCAATCACGCAATCCTGCCGGGCACGATGCGCACTGCGCTGATGCGTGACCCCGCCTGGGCGATCCGCGAGGCGCGGTTGACGCTGGCTGACCTTGCGCGGGCCGAACGCATCGTCGTGACCAACGCGCTGCGCGGTGCGCTCGAGGCAGTGGTCAGGCAGCGGTGAGCGCCGCGCGTGAGCTGACGCTGTTCGACCTCGATCACACCCTGATCCCGTTCGACAGCGGTCTGCATTGGGCCCGTTTCTGGGGGGCGCAGGGCGTGCTCGAGCCGCAGGTGGCCGAGGCCTACCTGGCGCAATGCCAAGCTTATGTCGAAGGTCAGGTGAGCATCGAGGCCCTGCATAGCCTGGCGGTTGCCACGTTGGCTCGTTTCGGGGTGGAAGAAGGAACCGCGCTGCAGGCGCGCTTCGGCGCGGCCATCGCAGGCGTAATCCCGTTGGCAGCACGAATGTTGGTGGAGCGGCATCGGCAGGCGGGCGCGCTCTGTGCGATCGTCACCACCACCAACGAGCTCATCGCGCAGCCATTCGCGCGCGCGTTCGGGGTTGATGCCTTGCTGGCCACGCGCATCATTGTCGAGGGTGATGCTTACGCAGGTGCGATCGCCGGGCTACCCTGCCATGGCGACGAGAAAATCCGGCGAGTCGAGGATTGGTTGTCGTCCCAGGGACTGGACTGGCAGGATTTCGCCGCCACCCGCTTCTACTCCGACGCGTTCAGCGATCTGCCATTGTTGGAGCGCGTGGCCGAGCCGATTGTGGTGCGGCCCGACGCACGGCTGCGGGCACATGCGTTTGCTCACGGTTGGCAGGTGATCGAAGCGCTCGCTTGAAGCTCATCGCAGGGACGATTGCGGGCGCTGTGGTTGTGCGGGTGCCGATGGCTTCGCTCAATGTGTACAATCCGCGCCATGAGCGAACACACCGACCACGACCCAAACGCATTCGACCCATCTGAAGCCATCCATGAGCCGCGTCTGTGGCGTGACAATGGCTGGACTGCAGAAGTCATCAAGAATGAAGACGATGACGGCTGGGCAGTGGCGATGTACAAGCACGGCGAATCCGAGCCGGCGTTGGTGGGTCCATGGACCATGGGCCGCGACAAGAAGAACCCCAAGCCGCTCGATCCGTCGGCCTTCATCACGCTGGTCAAGACCGCCTCTGAAGTGCTGCGTCGGCATGAGCAGCAATTGCAGGCGACCCTGCACAAGCGTCTGGCGGTGGTCTTCGCAGACAGGCGCTGGGATCTCACGCTGGATATCGTCGCCGACGAGTATGAGCCCTACGCAGTGCTTGCCGCCCATGATGAGCTAGGTGAGAAGGTCGCGGAGCAGCGGGTCCCGCCCGACTATCGCCTGACGATGGCGACCGGCAGTGCCTGGATCGGGGCCGGCTTCGACCGAGTCGGCTGAGCGTCGCGCTTCGCGCCGGCTCGCGCCGCAGTGCCAGCCCAAGGTCAATAGGTGAGGCGGCTTCGGCCGCTACGTATTGGCAAGCTGCGCCTATAGGCGTTATATGGTGTCGTCGCGCTGGCATGCCGGCGTGCCCGAAAACCGGATGCTACATGCCCTCACCGATAGTCGAACCCGCACCCCTCGATCAGCCCATGCCAGCGCCGGGCGCTTTGGTCATTCGCAATGCCTTGCTGATCGCGCTGGCTTGCTGGCTGTTCGGCGTGGCGAGCTTCGAGACGGGGGCCGGGCACGGTTTCGACAAGTTGATCTGGTTGCCGTCGGGTATCGGCCTTGCCGCCATGCTCGCGCTTGGCTGGCGTTACTGGCCGGCCGTCGCGTTAGGTGGTGCGGCGCTCGGTATCAGTCATGGGCTGGGCATGGCCGGTGCGCTCGTGCTTGGGGCCGCTGGGGTCGTCGAGGCCTTGGTGGGTGCTTATCTCCTAAGACGGGCAGGATTCGACCGCCGCTGCGAGCGCCTGCGCGATGTGCTGGCCTTGGTGCTGGTGGCATTTGGCGCAGCCGTGCCGGCCAGTGCGTTGGAGTATCTGGCGCTGGTGCCCGGCGCGCCCGGCGACGCGGGGGCGATCGTATGGTGGGCCTGCTTCATCGGCCGCGCACTGGGTGCGCTGCTGATCGTGCCGCTCGCGCTCGCCAACACCCGCGCGCTGCGCTCGGTTGCGGGCGGCTTGCGCCTGTTTGAATTGCTGGTTCTGGTCGCCGGCACCGGCGGGCTTTCGCTGGCGGTGTTTGCCTCGATGGGCGACCCGGACATGTTCAACCCCTTGCCCTATGCGCTGTTTCCGCTGTTGTTCTGGGGTGCGCTGCGCTTCGGGCCGCGCGAGGTGTCGGCGCTGCTGCTGCTGGCGGGCTTCATTGCCGTGTGGGGTACTGCGGGTGGCGACGGACCCTTTGCGATGAGCACCCGCGAGGCGGCGTTGGGAGCGCTCTATCTCTATCTGTCGGTGGTCAGCATCGTGGCACTCGCGCTTGCAGCGGCGATCTCGGAGCGGCGCCGTAGCGAGGAGATGTTGAGCTGGATCGCGCATGCCACCGCGCCCTTCACCGACGAGAGCTTCTTTCGCGAACTCATCCGCCATATGGCCGGGGCGTTCGGTTTCAAGGTGGTGTTGATCAGCGAGTGCGCCGATTTTCCGGTCACCCGGGTACGCACCCTTGCATGCTGGCACGAGAATGATTTTGCGCCGAATGCCGAATATGAACTCGCCGACACGCCGTGCGCGCAGGTGGTGGCAACTGGCAAGCCCGTGTGCGTACCCGATCGGGTTGGCGAACTCTATGCCAGCGAGCGCGGCCTGGGTGTGCAAGGCTACCTCGGTGTGCCGATGATGGATTCGAGCAACGAGCGGGTCATCGGACATTTGGCCTTTTTAAGCGACGGGCCGATGGATGAGGCGGTGCTGGAGAGTCCCCTGTTTCAGATCCTGAGTTCACGCGCCGGCGCCGAGCTGCGGCGCAAGCGCGCCGAGGAGCAGGGCCGTCACCACATGCAGCAGCTGGCGCAGGTGTCGCGTGCGCTCGCGCTGGGCGAAATGGGCTCGGCGATCGCGCATGAACTCAACCAGCCGCTTGCGGCCATCGCAAGCTACAGCCAGGCCTGCCGGCGGCTGATGCAGGCGGGCGAAAGTGGTGCGGAGGTGCAACGGGCTATGGAGCGGATCGGCGTGCAGGCCGAGCGCGCGGGCGAGATCCTGCGACGCCTGCGCGGCTTTCTGGCGCAGTCCGATACGGTGGCAACGCGGCTCGACCTCGATGCCTTGGTGGCCGAGGTCATCGACCTGGCCCGGCCGGAGGCGCGCCAGCGCGCGGTAAGCCTGGTGCCCGAGCTTGCCGGCAAGTTGCCACCCGTCAGCATCGACGGCATCCAGATTCAGCAGGTGGTGCTAAATCTGATCCGCAACGCAATCGAGGCGGTCGCCGAGCATGATGGCCCGGTTCGCAGCGTAAGCGTCGCGACCGCGGTCAGCGCTGGCGAAGTGTGCGTGGCGGTCAGCGACAGCGGGCCGGGCATCGCCCCCGAACTGGTCGAACGCATCTTCGAGCCCTTTTTCACCACCAAGCGCTCCGGTACCGGCATCGGTCTGGCGATCAGCACCTCGATCGCCGAGGCTCACGGCGGGCGCCTGCGCTTCGAGCCCCGACCCGATGGCGGGGCACGTTTCGTCCTCTATTTGCCGCAATCGAGATCAGCCCATGACTGAGCAATACCTGATCCATATCGTCGACGATGAACCCGATGTCCGCGACTCGCTCTCGCTGCTGGTGCGCTCGGCGGGCTATCAGGCCCGCAGCTATTCATCGGCCGACGACTTTCTGAGCCGCTTCGTGGCGGACATCGGCGGCTGCATGCTGGTGGATGTGCGCATGCCCGGCATGAGCGGCCTCGAGTTGCTCGAACGCATGTTGCGGCGTGAAGTGGTCTTGCCGGTGATCCTGATGACCGGCCATGGCGATGTGCCGATGGCGGTACGGGCCCTCAAGGCCGGCGCCTTCGATTTCATCGAGAAACCGTTCAATGATCTGATCTTGCTCGACCGCCTGGCCGAAGCGATCGAGCATGGCGAAGCGAGCCGCGACCTCGAGGGCGAACGCCGGCGTGCGGTTGCGGCCTATGCGCTGCTCACCCCGCGCGAACGCGAGGTTATGGCAGCAATCGTGGCGGGCAGACTCAACAAGCTGATTGCCGACGACCTCGACGTAAGTGTGCGCACGGTGGAGATCCATCGTGCGCACATCACCGAGAAGATGGGGGCGAAGTCACTGGCGGCGCTGGTCCGGATGGGGCTGCTGCTCGAGGCCCGGCCGGGCGCCTGAACCGCTTTGCTGGGCTACTTGTCGCCCCAC
>JAEUNS010000151.1 GCA_016790005.1 Zoogloeaceae bacterium | reverse complement strand
ATCGAACCCTGGGCCTGGGTGATCAACAACAGCCTGTCGGCCAGCGCCACCACGTCGCCGCTGCTCGCCCGCCGCGCAGCGCAGGAATGGCCACAGATCGAGGCCGTGCGTGAGCTGCATGCGCGCCGGGTGGCGCTTGTGCCGATACAGGCGGAAGAGCCGATCGGGGTCGAGCGCCTGGCCGCACTCGCAAGCGGCAAGACGGCGACTCTCTGACAGTTATCGATCAACCACCGTAAACAGGAAACTCAAATGTCCGCCCAATGTGAAGTCGTCGGCAAACAGGCCGCCGGCGCCCCGATCAGTTTCTTCGAGCGCTACCTGACCGTATGGGTCTTTTTGTGCATCATGGCCGGCACCGCGTTCGGCCAGCTTGCGCCCGATGCGGCCCAGGCCGTGGGAGAGCTCGAGCTGGCGCATGTCAACATCCCGGTCGGGCTCCTGATCTGGATCATGATCATTCCGATGTTGATGAAGATCGACTTCGGCGCGCTGAACGAGCTGCGTGAGCAGAAGGCCAGCATGGGCATCACCCTGTTCGTGAACTGGGCGATCAAGCCCTTCACCATGGCGCTGCTCGGCTGGATCTTCATCCGCCATGTGTTCGCGCCGTGGTTGCCCGAAGATCAGCTCGACAGTTACATCGCCGGCCTGATCCTGCTCGGTGCGGCGCCGTGCACCGCGATGGTGTTCGTGTGGAGCAACCTGTGCAAGGGCAACGCCAACTTCACCCTCACCCAGGTGGCGCTCAACGACCTGGTGATGGTGTTCGCGTTCGCCCCGATCGTGGCCCTGCTGCTGGGGGTGTCGTCGATTCCGGTGCCCTGGGACACCCTCACCCTGTCGGTGGTGATGTATATCGTAATTCCGCTGGCGATCGCGCAATTCATCCGTGCGCGCCTGCTGAGCCGCGGCCGTGCCACTTTCGATGCGGCGCTGGCGCGCATCGGCCCGTTCTCGATCATCGCGCTGCTGGCCACGCTGGTGCTGCTGTTCTCGTTCCAGGGCCGCACCATCATCGCCCAGCCGGCCATCATCGCGATGCTGGCGGTGCCGATCCTGCTGCAGACACTGTTCATCGCAGCCATCGGTTACTGGCTGAACCGCAAGCTGCTGGTTCGCCACGACATCGCCGGCCCCTCCACCATGATCGGTGCGTCGAACTTCTTCGAACTCGCTGTGGCGGTGGCAATCGTGCTGTACGGCTTCGACTCGGGGGCAGCGCTGGCGACGGTGGTGGGCGTGCTGATCGAGGTGCCGGTGATGCTATGGCTGGTGAAGATGGTGATCCGCACCCGCGGCTGGTACGAGCGCGCCGTGCCTGCCTGAATACCTGGACGCCCACGGCATGAACACGACCCGCTACCCCTGCATTCTGGCCGCATGGCAACATCACGAAGCCGAGTTGCTCGGCTTCCTGCGCCAGCGCGTAGCCAGCCCCGACGATGCCGAGGATGTGCTGCAAGACGTGTTTCTGAAGGCATTGCGCCAGCGATCGCTTTTTTGCCAGGTCGCCAACCCGCGCGCCTGGCTGTTTCAGGTCGCGCGCCATGCCGTCATCGATCGCCATCGTATCGCTCACCCCAGCATCGAACTCCCTGACGACCTGCCCGCGCCGGCAATCGACAGCGGACCCGACGAGCTTGATACGCTGGCAGCCTGCCTGCCGCGGGTATTGACCGAACTCGCCGAGCCCGATCGCATCGCAATCCAGTTGTGCGATATCGAAGGCCTCACCCAGCAAGCCTTCGCTGACCGCCTCGGCCTGACGCTCGCGGCAGCCAAGTCGCGCATTCAACGCGCACGGGCCCGCCTGCGCGCGCAACTGACCGATGCCTGCAAGGTGCGCTTCGATGCCGCGGGCAAGGTATGCTGCCACACTCCCCGCCCCCCAATCGACTCGACCATGGACCTCTGACCCGCACGAGTGTGGCCGTCAGACCTTCTCAAACCCTTTGAAGCAAACGCAAACTCAGCCGGCAAACCACTTTTCGACCTTGTCACGGGTAGGAACGCCACCCGCGTGCACCACCTGGCCGTCGATCACCACACCCGGCGTCGACATCACGCCATAAGTCATGATGTCGCGCACCGCCTCGACCTTTTCCAGTTTTACCGCCACCCCTTTGTCCTGAGCAATCTGTTCGATGAGGGCGACGGTGGCCTTGCATTTGGCACAGCCCGTGCCGAGAACCTTGATATCCTTCATGGCGAAACTCCTTGAGTTGATCAAAGAAAAGACAGCGACGAGCGCCTCGGAACCGGGGATCGGATCCCATAAGGCGTAGACGAACGACACACCAAAAGGGTGCAGTTGCACAATGAACTCCCCCATCCGAACACCTCACCCCGCTCCGCCAGGCACAATGCCGGACGCGGCTTCATTCGCAAGCGCAGCCGAGCTTGCCCTGGCGCTGAACCGTTACTGTAATTGCCGCAGTCTGGACGCTGAGCGACTGCGTCAGCAACTCGAGGGCGAGCCCGCCTTGATGGGGCTTGCGGCCGAGATCGCGCGCACCCGGCCGCACCTGTTCTCTGCCACTGCAGTGTTCATCGCCCCGAGCACACTGCAGGCCATGGCCGACATCGTCGCTGCCATCGAGCGTGTCGTGCATCAGCCCGCCTATCGCGACGCGGTACTTGACCGAGCCCCCACCATCGCGCGCGTCGAGCACGGACCACGCGGGGTGTTCATGGGATACGACTTTCACCTGTGCGCGGATGGCCCCCAACTGATCGAGATCAACACCAATGCGGGCGGCGCACTGCTCAATCGCGCGCTCGCGCGTGCCCAGCAGGCCTGTTGCACTCAGATCGAACCCCATCTGCAGCCCACCGCCAAACTCGACGCGCTTGGCGACCTATGGCTGCAGATGTTCATAGACGAATGGGTGCTGCAACGCGGCAGCGGCCGCCCGGGCCGAATCGCGATCGTCGATGACGATCCGCCCGGGCAATACCTCTATCCGGAGTTCCAATTGTTTCAGGAGCTGTTTCGCAGCGCCGGTATCGATGCGGTGATTGCCGACCCTGCCGACTTGAACTGGCACCACGGTCGCCTGAATCACGCCACGGGGCCGATCGACATGATCTATAACCGGCTTACGGATTTTTACCTCGAGGCGCCAGGACTTGCCGCCATCCGATCGGCGTTCGAGGCAGGCGCAGTCGTCCTCACCCCACACCCTCACGCTCACGCGCTGTATGCCGACAAGCGCAATCTGGCGATTCTGAGCGACGCCGACCGCCTCGCCGCACTCGGCACCCCAGCGGCAACAACGGCCACTCTGCTGGCGGGCATTCCGCGCACACTCGAAGTCAGCCGCGCTCTGGCGGACGATCTTTGGGCCAGACGCCGCGAACTGTTCTTCAAGCCAGCCAGCGGCTTTGGTAGTCGCGCTGCCTACCGCGGCGACAAGCTCACCCGGCGGGTGTGGCAAAGCATTCTCGAAGGCGACTACGTTGCGCAGTCGATTGCCTTGCCCTCTGAACGCCTCGTGAGTATCGACGGACAGGACAGCGAGCTCAAGCTCGATATTCGCGCCTACGCCCATGCCGGGCAGATTCAATTTGCCGCAGCGCGCCTCTACATGGGGCAAACCACGAACTTTCGGACGCCGGGTGGCGGATTTGCGCCGGTTTTCCTGAC
>JAEUNS010000360.1 GCA_016790005.1 Zoogloeaceae bacterium | reverse complement strand
TCCCGGGTGAAGAAGCCGAGCACATCACGGCCGGCGGTTGTAAGCGTCGGTGCGGTACCGCCTGCCCACTTCACCCCAGCCCACCAAGTCACTGCCGCACTGCCGCCGTTGGTGAGTTCAAGAATGAAGCTCGCGACGGCGCCCGACGCCGGAACGTTTGACACGGTGAAGGTCGTGGCGCCCGCGATCGTCTTGCTGAAGAAGTTGCCGAGCGCGAGGTCGATCGCCGACGCCGCGATCGCGCTGTGCTTCTCGACGACCGCGGCGCCGAAGGTCTGCTTTGCGCTCCATGTGATCGCGCCGTTCGGCTGGGCGATCGTGTCGCCAGACGTGCCGACGTTCTTCGTCGCAGCTGTGCCGAGACCGGAGATGTCGGACGTCGACAGCACTACGGCCCCGGTCCGGCCGGCGACAGATGTGACGGGCGATCCAACGATGGTTTCAGCCTGCGTAGCCCAGTAGCGCGCCGAGAACTGCCCGCCGGACACAGGGCCGTCCATCTTCACGGCCCAGTCCTCCGCGAGCGCCTCCGCGGCCTCGGCTGCGTTCTTTGCCGTGGTGGCCGTGCTTGCCGCCGTGCTGGCCGTGCTTGCCGCGCTGGCCGCCGTGGCGGCGTTTGCTGCGGCGTTCTCAAGGCCTGCCGCGATGGCGTCGTTCGCAGCTTCGGCGACCAGGTTGAGTTCAGCGCCAAAATCCGGGAGTGCGCCCAGAAAGGCGTCGGCCTTGAGCGCGAACTGTTCGGGCTCGTCGATGCGCTGCGGGGGTGGCGGAAGGGGGGTGACAATGCTCATGTGAGGCCCTCGATTTCAATGCTGCATTCGGCGTGGTGCGGGTGGGCGATGACGATGGAGAAGTCACGGTAGAAGCCGTAGATGACCGTCGCCTCGTAGGCACCGCTGCCGATGTAGAGCGCAGGACGTGCCCGCAGCGCGGCAAGCTGGCGCTGCATGGTGTCGATCAGCGCGCTGTCGATGATGTAGCTCCAGTTCGCACGCTTGGCGAACGCGCGCTCGGTGATGATGACGTTGCCCCAGTCGTCGCGCTCCTTGCGCGAGTAGTCCTGGATGCTCACGGATGCGCCGCGCAGGGCCGCGACGGCGTACTGCTTGAGCTTGCCAAGGACGAGCGATCCCAGCGCCACCGCCGCGCCGCTGAGCGTGACCGCAATCGACGCCCCGCCATAGCTCGGCAGGCCAGTGACGATGTGCAGGCTCTTGCGCTCGACGGGCTCGAAGAAGTACGACCACCAGTCTGTGATGGTGCTGTTGTCGTAGAGCGGGTAAGTCTGATCGAACACCACGCCCTCGATGCTGTCCGTCATCACGATGCGGGCTTCGGTGGCGCTCACGTTCACCAGCGCCAGCGCAGAGACCAGCCCCGGCTCAAGGGTGACGGTGAGTGTGCCGACGGCCGTGGTGGCAGTGCCGACCTTGTCGTCGAACATCGCCCAGCGGTTGGTCGCACCCACCAGCAGCCAGTCGTCGTGGCTCGTTGCCGGCGGCATGTTGGTGTTGGCGGTGACGGCTTCGTAGATCTCGTGGCGCGCGGCGACCATGACCCGGTTGCCGATGGTGTAGGCGGTAGCGCTGTTCCATTCGGCATGATCGGCCTCGGCTACGGTGCTGGAGACAAATTCGGCATCGGTGATCTTCACCGGAACGATCACTTTCATGTCGCGACCTCGGTGAGCATGGCTTCGCCGCCGCGGGTGGTGCGATCGAGAATGCGCGCGGTTTGGTGTGAGGTGCGCGCGATGGATTCGAGCGCGGCACGCAGCGCGGCGAGTTCGCGGCGCAGTTCATCGATATCGGCCTGTTGATCGTCGCGGGTGACGGGACCGAGCCAGGGAGCAAGAACCGGGGCGACGATGCCGCCGTCGGCATAGCCTGGCATGCGCCCGGTGCGCAGTTGCTCGACCGCCGCAACGCCACCGAAGCGGGCAATGTCGTCTTGGCTCCAGACGATTTCACCTTTGTGCACCACCCCTGCCGGGTCGAGCTTGCCGCCTTGGCCGGTGAAGCCGCCGGCGGCGAACTGGGGTAGCGCCTTGCCAGTTTGGGCGCTCCACTGGGTGACGGCTTGCGCGAGCGTCAGGGTGGCCACGGCGTTGCCCTTCAGGGCGTCGAGCTGCTCTTTCGCGGTGGCGAGCAAGCCGTCGAGGTATTCGATCTGCTTTTCGGCGGCGGTCTTTTGCGGTTCGGTGAGGTCGGCGATCTCCGAGAGCTTGCCGGCCAGCACCAGGGCGGCGCGCTGTTGGTCGAAGGCGCTGCCGTAGCTGGTGCGCTCAAGCCCTGCCCGGGCGGCTTCGACTGCCTCGCCGAGCGCGTCGGGGTCGGGCAGGTAGCCGGTGTTGCGCAGTGCCAGCAGCGCGTCGCTGATGGCTTGGTTGCCGGCCAGGGCCGACATTTGGACACTGGCATCACTGATGCCGCGCAGCTCGTTGGCGGCACTGCGGGTGATGTCGATAACGGCTTGGGCGGTATCAAGCTGCTCTTGCGCGAGGTCGCGCTGCAGGTTCGCAGCTTTGGACAGGGCGTCGTAAGCGGCGCCCCAGGCGTCTTTGGCGCGATCGGCTGCGCTCTTGCTGCCACCGCCACCGCTCGACCTGCCTCCTCCCGCCCTGACGGGCTTGTAGATCGAGTTGTTGCGTGTCCCCGCGCTCACGGCGCTTGAGATGCCCTCAGAGATCATCTGCATCGATGCCTGAAAGCTCGCGTCCGACAAAATCGCATTCAGCGCTGCAGCTGCAGCATTTGCGGCTGCAATCATGTTAGCGATCGATGCTTGCGAGACGGCTGCCGAGATGCTCGAGCCGGTGACCGCGGCTTGAATCACCGGGGTGATGACCTGGCCCACCATGATGTCGGTAATCGACTGGGCGAAGGTGTTTGCGATGGCGTTGTGCATGCCGTCAAGCACCACCTGTGCGATCTGCCCGCCGGCGTCGTCACCGTCGATGCGCCCCAGCATCGCATCGCGCAACGTCGTCGCGATGTCATCGCCCGAAATGCCGGCCATGTCGAGTAACGCGGCTTCGAGCTCGAGCATGGCCGGCGCGGTCGCGAGCAGTTGCGCCTTGAGCACACGCCCGGCCTCGGTGCTCTCGTCCTGCGCGTCGATGAGATCTTGCAAGCCTTTCACGCTATTGGGCGCACTCACGCCCAGATCCGCATACTGCTGTGCCAGATCGCCCGACGCCTCATTCAACTGCTTGATCGGGTTCAACAGCGAGAACGCAAAACCGTCGAGTTGCGTCTGCAACTCGAGGAAGGCCGGCGCCAAGGCCACCAGCCCCGCATAGGTTGCGCGCCCAGCCTCGGTGGTCAGATCCAGCCCGGTCGCCAGCGCCTTGAAATCCGCCACCGAGGCTGGCATCGTCACGCCCAGATCGCTGAAGCCTTGATGCAGCGCCGTCTGAACCTTACCGAACACGTCAGCACTCGTCGCCATGACGCTGAAGTTGTCCTCCAGCATCGTCACAAAGCCGGCAATCTCCGCCGGAGCCGTCTCGACCATACTCGCGATCACGTCGCGGAACTCGCTCGACACGCCTTCGGTGTCGGCCAGCATGTCGCGATACATGGCGCGCAGCGCCTCGTTCACGTCATGCCCGTAGCTCCGCATCCCGTCGCCCAGGTCCATCTTGAAACCGTCGCGCCCACCGATGTCGACCGCCATGCTGCCGGTCGCCCCCAGCGACCGACCCACGATCCCACCACTCATCAGTAAAGCATCGCGCGCGTTGAGCGTCTCCCGCGGCGCCTGCTTCTTGCCGGTCATGTTCCACAGGCCCGAGGTCTCACCAGTGCCCAGATCGACGTTGCCGCCTGCTGCGCGGTTGCTGGGCTTTTTGTCGAACGCGCCGAGCAATGACGCGACGGCCAGGCCGCCGGCCAGCCATGGCAGCGCGCTCGCAAAACCTGCGCCGGCCCCCAGCAAGCCCCCTGCGCCGCTGGTGGTGGGGCCCATCATGCCCGCGCCGAGCGTGGCGCCCTTCATGCCTGCGGAGAACGTGGTGAGTGCCGTGCTTCCAAGTGTGCTTCCAAGGGTGCCGATCGCGCCCGATACGCTGCTGACCAGCCCGCCGGAGATCGCGCTGTAAATGCTCTGCCCCCCCGACAGCATGTTGAGCGTGCCCCCCATGCCGCCGCCGGCCGTACCGCCGACCGCAGAGGCAATGCCGCCTGCGAGCGGTTGCACCATGGCGGCGATGACCGGGCGCAGCACCAGGGTCTTGAACATATTGACGACGGTGTCGCGGAAGTTCTCGGCAAAGCCTGCTCCGTCTTCAAAGCCGCGCAGCAACGCATCGGTGATCGACTGGTTGATGCTGTCGGCGGTGCGCTGCCATTCGGCGGCGGCAGACCGGGCTGCATCTTCAGTGGCGCGCTGCTGCTCGATGACCGCCTCGCCGGCCGAGATGTCGAGCGTGAGCTTTGCCTGCCGCTGCAGATCTTCAGCTGCGCGGCGGCGCTCTTGGGCCATCTGGCGATAGGCGCGCGCGACTTCGGGTAGTGCATCTTTTGCCGTCAGGATGGCGGCAGCGGCTTCGAGTTCTGCCGCGGCGTGGGCTTCGGTGGCGGCTGCTGCGTCGAGCTTGGTGGCGTTGTAGCGGGCCAGTGCTTCGGCGCTCATGCCCAGCGTGGCGAGCTGCTCTTGCATGCGCGCGGTGGTCTCTGCATTGCTGGCGGCCTGGCTGGCGGCGGCGCTGATGCTGCTATCAGCCCATGCCGCAATAGCGCGTGCGCTGCTGTCGGCCTCTTCTGCGACTGCGCGCAGTGCGTCGCCAGTGGTAGCTGCGCTTTTGACTACAGCTTTTGCTACGTCGCGCGCAGGGCGTGCAAGGGCTTCGACGGCAGCCGATGTGGCTTTGCTGGCGGGTTGCAGGGATTCGACCGCCGTCCGGAACTGTTGCACGCTGATCTTGCCGGCGTTTTGCATCTCGACCAGTCGGCCGACCGTGGCGTTGTAGTCTGCAACGCCTTTTCTGGCGTTATCCAGCACCTGGCGAAACTCTGCCGCGTCGGCGCGCGCGTTCAGGATGGCTTCGCTTTGACTATCGACAGCAGCACGCGCGGCCTCGGCGTCGGCCTTCATCATGTCGCCAATGGCTGCCGCTGCGGAAAAATCAAGCTGCGCGAGCATTGTTGCTTGCGCTGCAAGCCCGCCGATTTCGCGGCCAATCCCCTCAAGAACATAGGCGAGGTTTGTGCCCAGAACGGCGACTGTCTCGAAGGTATGCGCGAGCCCTTCTTGAATCGCTGCAGCTGCGCCGGTCTGGCGGGCGTTCTCTTCGGTGGCGCGGTTCATTGCGCCGATGATGTCGATCGCGTCGCCGATTGCGCCACTGGCCAACGTAACCGAGTCGTGAATCAGTTGGCCCGCGTTCTGCTGGCTGATCGTGAGGAACAGCCCGTTCCAGCTATCCGACAGGTTGCTGATGGCGCCGTCGAGCGTTTTGGCGCGCTCTGCCATGGCGCCGCCGAACTCGATATTGCCAATGCCCTGCAGGTAGCGGGTGATTTCGGCCGCATTGTTGCCGATGGTGGTGGTCACGCCCTGGAAGGTGAGCTTGACCTGCTCGCCCTCGATGCGCGCCTTGATGCCGAACTCTTTGAGGCGCTCGAACTCGCCCGTGCTGGCGTCGGCCACGGCCTCGATGGCCTGAGACAGACTTTTGCCCATTGCCGCAGCCGTGTTGCCATAGCTCGTGAGCGAGGCCGCAGAGGCGTCGAGTCCGAAGCTTTTCATTTTGACGAAGGCTTCGGTGACCTGTGCAAGATCGAACGGGGTGCTGGCCGCAAATTCCTTAATCCAGGCGAACTCTTTCGCGGCAGCTGCGCTGCTGCCGGTCACGGTGATCAGCGCAGCGTTGAGCACGTCGAACTCGCGCTGAACGGCAATGACCTTGCCAACGAATGCGCCTACCGACAACGCGCCGCCGAGGTAGGCAGCGACGGTGGTCGCGGCCTGCCCGGTAGCCGCATCAGCCTCTTCCAGCGTGGCGGCGGCTTGCTCCATGTCGGCAAGACCTGCCTTGCCTGCCGCTGCGGCCTGAGCAACGCTTTCGATGCTGTCCTCGAGCGTGCCGAATTCGTTCGTTACGCGCCTGACCTCATCAACAGCTTTGCCAGAATCAGCCCGAATGCGGATAACTAGGTCACGTGACATGGTGGCGCCCTATGCTTTTGGCGACTTCTTGAATTGCGATTTTTCGGCCCGGGCGTTGAGCGTGGCCACTTCTGCCGCTCGAATGCACTCGAAGGCCTCCGCCCTCGCTGCTGCGTCCGGCTCCACGACCGCCAGGTAGGCCATAACACCGGCGTAGTCGAGCCCGGTGGCCCCGTTCATGCCTACCCGCCATTGCGTCTGTACGGCCTGCCAGTGGCCCCAGATCGGCACGCAGTCCGGCCACAGGAACACTTCGTCTGCGGTCGCCTGATCGCGGCGCGCGAACAGGGCCCCGAGCGGATGCGCCTGGTTCTGTTCGTCGGGGGAGGATTCGCGCGCGCACGCTTGGGCGACCGAAGCTAGTTTTTTGCCTTGGCGCCCACTTCAGCGAAGTAGGCAGAGAACATCAGCCCGACAAGGCCGGCAATCTTGCAGAGTTGGCGCAGGGCCTCTTCGGAGTACGGCACCGGGGCGCCGTCCTCGTCTTTGACGCCTTTCCAGTCGGTGATGATCTGCGCGAGAAAATCCACCATGGAGGCTTCGCTGCGGGTGGTGGCCTCGATGCCGTCGGTGTCGAGCCGCTCTGCCACGACGGTGAATTCGAACGGCTCGGGGATGCCGGCCTCGTTGGTGATGTTGCCCTTGACCTTGAAGCCGACCTTGTTTGAAACGACGATCTTGATTGCCATGTGAAACACCCGATTGGTGTGCCCGAGTCAGAATGCGCGCGGCGTCGCTCGACTCGGGCGGGTCAATGCAGGGGCATGCCCCTGCTGCCGCGCGCAAGGCTTAAGCGCCGTAGCTGATAAGGCGGCGCTGGAAGGTCATGGCGGCTTGCACCTGGTTGACTTGCCCGGCCTGCAGCTGCGCAGCCTCGGAGGCGCTCATGTAGCCGTAAGCGTAAGACACGCCACCGCCAGCGACCACGATCTTGAAGGCTACGAGCTTGCGAACACGGCCGATGCCCAGCATCTGCTTGTAGACCGCGTTGGCCGGGTCGTGCGCCAGGGTGAGCGTGGCCGAGAACGGGTTGAAGCCGGTGGGGATGCGGCTGGCGTACTGGCTGGCCAGGAGCTGCACATCGATGAAGCGCGGATCGCCGCCACTGGTTTCGATGCTGAGTACCTGGGGGATTTCGACCCAGTTGCTGATCTTCTTCACAACGCCGCCACCGGTGCCCGAGGGGTGAAACCGGGTGTCGGTGGCGTCGAGCCCGAGCAGCGAGAACGTGTTGGCCGAGAGCTGATCGACCTTGAAGACGTTTTCGGTGGCTTCTTCCCAGCCGGAAATCAGCAGCACTTCGTCATTGTCGACCAGGCCGTGATCGGCGGCTGTGGCAATGGCGGGGTCGGCGTTGGAGATGCCGGTGACGATCTTGTCGGCGGCGAACGTTTCGGAAAAGTAGAACTTCGATCCTTCGGCGGTGTAGAAAGCCATGGTGGCTTACTCCTTTGATTTGGGTGTCTTGGCAGCAGGCGGCTTGTCGGCCGTCTGCTGCTGGTCGGTGGCGGGTTCCTGCGCGGGCTGGGCGTCTTGCTGCGGTGCATCGGCAGGCGGCTGGTCGGCCGCCTGCTCTTCCTGCAGCCGCCGGGCGCGGTTGAAGGCGAAGAGTCCCATGATGGTCAGGCGAGCTTCGTTTTGAACTGCACGACGGGGATTTGCTTGTTCTCGAACACGCGCTCCCAGTTCGTGCCGGTGGCGAGTTCCGTCCTGGTCGGGAAGTCGCCGGCCGGAGTGCCTTTCCACTTCGTCCCGCGCACATGCATGATCCAGCGGCGACGCATGGTGATCACATCTTCTCCAGCGAGGATGTCGCGATCGTTTTCGGTGGGGCCGTTTCCGACCACCCCTTCGACGTAGCCCACTGCGCCACCGCCGAAGATGTAGCTGGTATAAGTTCCAGTCGCGACGGGTAGGCCGTCATCAACGATCACGCGCTTGCCCATGTAGAACGGGACAGACACCGGTTTGTCGGCCGTGGTCTGGTAGGTGATGAGCTGATCCTTTGCGAGCTTCGCCATGACAGCGGAGTGCATCGCGATGGCGGAAACGCTATCGGCCGCATCGCCCAGCTTGTAGCAAGCATCGATAAAGGTGCTCGCGCCGAAAATCTGTGCGCCACCCGTCAGCGCAGAGATGTCATGCACGTTGCCTGCCATGCTGGCAGCGGAGAACACGCCACCCAGCGTCTGAATCAGTTCTTTCTGGTACTCGCGCGCCCAGTACGCAGCAACGCGATTCAGAATCGCCCCGGCCGGATCCGAGCCCGCCATCAGCGGGGCAAGATCATTCACGCCCCATGCCTGACCGCGCGCGACCACGACAGCCACCTGCTTCCCGGCTGTGATCTTGTTGACCGTCAGCGGGGCTGCGTCATCGAGCGTCTGCAGATCGCCCGAGATGTCGCCGAAGTACGGCATGTTGATGGTCGCGCCACCGCGGGGCAGCTGGATGCCTTCAACGTTGGAAACGACGCCGGCCTGCCAGAACGCCGATTTCTCGGCAGTCAGCGCAGCGCCATATGCGTTCCACACGTCGGGCGTGAGGATGTCGGAAATTTTGGTTGCAGCCATGATTCAACGTCCTTTCAGGATGCAGCGGCGGACTTCAAATGGTCCGCGAGCTGCGGGTTTTCGCGCATCAGAGCGATTTGTTCCGTGTAGTTGAAGCTGTCCTTCGCCCACGGATTCTTGATGCCGCCGCTTCCCGCGCCGGGCTTGAATCCGGCGCCTCGCGCACCGGCTGACTTCAGAAGGGAGGGCTTTTCTTTCACCAGCCCTGCCACACCGTCTTTAAGCTGGATCAACTGATCCCCGCCGCCCTTGAAGAGCAGCTCATCGCCTTCCCAGACGACGCGCTGCCCGATGTAAGCCTCGATCACCTCCTTGTCCACGAAGTCATGGCCCGCGAGCGCTTCAGCCAGGGCGGCCTTCTGCTGAGCGCTGCGGAACTTGCCTGCGACTTGGTCGCGCTCTGCCGTGGTGTCGGCAAGCGCCTTCTCAAGCTTTTTCATGCGGGCCTCGAACTGGCGCGCGGCTTCGGCCTGGCCTTTGGCATCGGGCAGGCTGTCGATGTCGTCGAGCGCCTCAAGGCCCAGCTTTTCCAGCAAACGGGCCTGTGCGCCCGCCAGATCGCGGGCCTTGGCGGTTTCGTCGTCGGCCTTCTTGCGCACCGTGCGCAGCTTGCCGTTGAGGTCTTCGACGTAGCTCTTGAGCGCGGCAAACTTCTCGTCGCCGAGCGCGTCCTTCAGGTCTTCGATGTCCATGTGTGTGCGGCAGGCGTCGCGCCTGCGGTAGTGATAACGCCACCATGCTGGCGCGATGACCAATCAGAAACGCGGCTTTTGATTGGTCCGCATGAAAACCTGTCTTGATTCACCTCTCGACAAGGCCAGCACGCGTGCCTGAGTTTTCAGCAACCCGATTCCGTTTCATTGCCGAGGCCCTCGAGGGAACAGGCGGGTTTCGGCCTGCCGTCGGCATCGACGCCAAGGGCAACCCCAGTGCACCGCAACACACCTACCTGGTGCGCTACCCGCGTGAGTCGGAGGTGAAGTTCGCGCGCCGGAATGAGGTGGCCTGGTATCAAAGCCACCTCGCCAGCGCCTGCGAGCGCTTCGCGAGCTACCTGTCCGCGCGCAGCGCCTCGCGCGATACCTTCAGCCCGCTGTATTCCGCGATGGCGGACGACATCAACGGCTGTGGCGATGAGATTGATGTGTTCTGGCACAGCTTCGCCGTGCAGGCCAAGGCGCGCGGCTCGATGCTGTTGCTGGTGGACGCGCCTTCGGCCATTCAGGAGACGCTCGCGGACCAGATCGCACAGCGTACCCTGCCGGTGTGGCATCCAATTCCGCCGGAGAAGATTGCCGATTATCAGATGGGTGACGACGGGCGCTTCGAGTGGGTGAGCTTCAGCGGGCGCTATGTGATACCGGACGGCGAAGAGGTGGCCGCACTGTGGCGGTTCGATCGCAACGGATGGCAGGTGAAGCGCGGCGACGACATGCTTGACGGCGGAGAACACGGTCTGGGCGAATGCCCGGTGCTGATCTTTACCGAGTCCGGCGAATTCCCTTGCTATGGCAGCTTCGCTCAGATCGCGGACCTTTCGCGCCGGCTCTTCAACTTGACGAGCGAACTGGACGAGATCCTGCGCGCGCAGACCTTCAGCCTGCTGACCTACCAGGTGCCACCCGAGAGCGCGCATCAGTTCGACGCAGGCGCAGTTTCCGAGGCGATCGGCACGCACAACATGCTGGTGCACAACGGCCAGACGCCCGCCTTCATCGCGCCGCCAGACGGCCCGGCGCGGATCTATCTCGACACCATCGCCGCCATGGAGCGGCGCATCAACGACATTGCACTGGCCGTTGAAGCACCAGATCAGCAGGAGTCGGGCATTGCGCTGCAGATGCGCTTCCAGGCGCTCAACGCTGCGCTGTCGACATTCTCAGGGGGGATGCAGGACCTTGAGCGCCGTGCATGGGAGATATCGCGCCGCATGCTCGGGCTGTCCGTCGCACCGGATATCCGGTGGAACCGAGACTTCACCCTGGCAGACATCAATACCGAACTTGCCACCCTGCAGCAGCTGCAGATGGCCAACGCCCCGCTCGGGCTGATCGCCGAACAGATGAAGCGCTTCGTGATGCTGCAGTACGGTGGCATCGAGCAGGACCGCGCCGCCGAGCTGATCGCCGAGATCGACGAGCAGGATCACGAGCGCACCCCCGATACGAATCATAACCAGGAGTAACCCGCCATGCCCGTCAATACCACATCCCGCCAAGCCTATGCCGCCTCGATCATTTCGCAGGCCGGCTCTGCAGCAAAAATCCACCTCTACAACGGCGCAGTCCCCGCGTCAGGCGGGACTCCGGCCGGAACGCTGCTAGCTGAATGCGTCATGTCTGGCGCGCTCGGAACCGCAACGGGTGGCGTCATTACGCTTGGCGCAGTCACTGGTGACCCGTCCGGTAACGCGAACGGTACGCCTACGTTCTACCGTATCCTGACATCGTCTGACGTGTGGGTGGCTGATTATCCGATCAGCGGATTACCCGCAATCATTGCTGGCGCTGCCGTGGATATTACGGGCGGCACGATCACGGTTGGCGACGCATAAGAGAGGCAAAAATGGCCCAATACTCGGAAGACTGGTCTGGCTCGACGCTAGGCGCGGCGCCAACGGGCTGGACGCGACGTTACGGCACGCCAGACATCCTGACCGTCGTCGAAAAAACTGGGACAGTATCGGGCCGCGTCATGCGGATGGCGTCGCACAGCACAGCCAACGTGCTATACGGCGCGTCCATGGATGCTGTCGATGCGGACGCTGATCGAGCGGATTTCGAGATTTTCTGTGTCTATTCGATCACGGCAAATATCTCTAATACGCCGGTCAATGTCGCCGGGCGGATGACCGGAACTGCGCGAACCGACGCATATTTCATTGCGACGACTACGACAAACGTGGCCACGGCGAGCGGCAAGCGCATTGCAAAGCGAGTAAATGGTGCTCCGACTACGGTGGCGTCGTCGAGCTACACGAACGCGGTAGATCGGCGGATTGCCGCGCTGTTGCGCGTGTCTGGAACTGATGTACAGGCAAAACTTTGGGAATATGAGGTCGAGTCCGAGCCGGGAACATGGACCTACACCGGGACGGTTACAGACGTAAGCGGTGCGGACTGGGTCGGTGTTTTCGAGGGGTCAATCAGCACAGGGTCTGCGCAAGGCACGGTCGACTATGAGTATTTCTCGATCGGCACGGGCACGGATTCGGCACCCCGCCCCACGTCAGACCCGGCCGAAATCTCGTTTTCTGGTTCTGTCCCGGCTCAGTCGTGGGTCGAAGATTCGGCGATCACGCCGCTCGATCTCTCGACGTATTTCGCGGGCGATCTGACCCCGTTCAGCTACGCTGTCACGACCGGGACACTGCCGGCCGGATTGAGCCTCAACAGCAGCACTGGCGTTATCAGCGGTACGCCCACGACGCCAGCATCAGCGGCGAGCATTGTCGTCACAGCGACCGATGATGAGAGCAATACTGCCGCGACAAATGCGTTCAACATCGCAATCACGGATTTTGTCGAGGCGGTCCGAGGCGTGCAGGTTGTGCTGCATGATCGCGCTACGCAATCGCCGCGTGCGAGCGTGACGGGGATTACTGCGCGCTGGTGGGATAGCCCGACTGAATCCGGCGCTCCGCTACTCAAGACCGACACAGCGAGCACCGATGCGGCCGGACTGCTCGAGCTTGATATCGAGTCAGTCACGTCGCTGTCGCTGGCAGGAGTCGGGTATCTGTCGATCTACAAAGCCGGGGCGACCCCGGAGACCGATCTGCATTTCGCGTCTCGTCTCGCGGTGGTAGATATCGCATGAGTGCGATCTTTGACAGTAGCTATGTCTCGGGCGACGCGATATTCGATGTGTCGTATGCCGATGAGGTGTCCGGCGACATCGTGCTCATCACCGCGATTGACGCGGGAAACGTGTCGCAGGGCTCGACTGTCATCACCGGGGCATCTACTGCTGAGCCTGTCGTCAATCTCGCGCATCGCCCGGACGCCGGGGAGTGGCGGCACCTGCATTTTGCGCTTGAGAATGCCGAGGGTCGACGGCCGATTTTTAAGGCGCCTCGCACCACACGTTACACAAATTCAAACCCCGCAACAGAGTATCGCCCTGTCTGGACGCAGGATTTCGTCACGTGGTATCGCGCCCCGTCGCGAACCCTGACCGGCGACGTTACGGGGACGATCGACTGGCAGTTCGATGAGCCGTTTCCTGCGGGCAGGGTGTATGTTGCGACTCAGCCGCTCGGTAGGCAGGCTGATGCCGTGGCGCTCACTGTGCGCTTGCTCGACGACTATTCGACAGTGTGTAGCCCGGCCGACAGTGCCGATGCAGGCGGGGTGTATTTCACATCCCCGGCGGAGCTTGACGGTACGGGTCGCGAGTGCGGCGGGCATCCGATGTTCGCGCTCCAACTCCGATTCGGCGGATCGACGACGGATGGAGGGCCGAAGCGCAAGCTCGTGATGATCGCCGGTCTGCATGCGGCGGGCGAGCAAACGTCATGGGTTCCGTTCCTGCGGTTTTTGGATTTCGTGCTCGACTCGGTAGATGCCGCTGCTGTCGCGCTGCGCTCGAATTGGGACATCAATCTCTATTACAACATCACACCGAATGGCGTGTATTCAGGGGATAACCGGACAAACCCGAGTCGAGGCAGCGACCCAAACCGGGTTTGGGATTCCCCGAATGCTGAGGTAGGCGCGACACAAACGGCGATTCTCGCGGGCATCGACGGCGGTCGATTTGATGCGTTCATGTCGTGGCACTCGTATTCGAGCCACACGAATCCGTTTATCGCATACTCATCTGCGATACACGACAGCGTGGGCACGCGCTCCGCGCTAGTGCAGGCGTTTCTGACGGAAGGCGCGGCGATTTTTGGGACGACCCCGGCGTTTTCGGGCGAGGGCGGCTCCGAGCGTGATATGGGGTGGGCTGAGTTGGTTGCCGGTGCTGCGGTCGCACTGGATACCGAGGTCCAGCAGAACGGCAGCACGGCGCCCGCCACGTACCAGCACATCGGCGAAAGCTGGGCGAAAACGTTGCAGGCGGTGGATGCGAGCGGGTTGTTTTGGTCTGCGCCTGTCGACAGCCTCGTCGCATTCGGCGGCGACTCCGACGCCACGCTGACCGGATGGGTCGGCGTGCGTGGTTCGCTCATTGCGTCCGGCGAGGCGTCATCTGCAGGGCTCAGTGGCTTGATTGGCACTACAGATGGCGCGCTCACTGCCACCGGGGCCAATTCCACCGCGACACTATCCGGCCAAATCGTTGTGCGCGGCGCTCTGGCTGCGAGCGGCTACGACACCACGGCAACGTTATCCGGCTGGGTTGGTGTACGCGGCTCGCTCGCGGCAGCGGGCGGGGATTCGGCGGCCGTGCTCGCGGGTGGTGATTCGCACATTGCCGGCATACTGATTGCCGCTGGCACTGACAGCCTCGCCACACTGACCGGCGTTTTTGACCCGACGGCATTTTCGATACAGACCATCAGGGCCGCACGCCGAATCGGCAACCAGGGCCGCACGCCGAATACAACATTCAGCCCCAAATCACCCGCAGAGGCCATTTTTTACGGCATCGACTTTGGGCCACTGCTCGGTACCGGCGAATCGGTATCGAGTGCAAGCGCCCACATTCGGGCCACCCAGGGCGCCGACGAGGGGGCCGCAGGCATGCTCGTCGGTGCGGCAAGCATCGCCGGGGCCGTGGTGCGCCAGAAGATCAGCGGCGGCGTGGCCGGCGTGACGTACCAGTTCGCGGTAACCGTGGTCACCAGCGGCGGGCAGGTGTTCGTCGAGGCCGTGCCGCTGCGCGTACTGGAGAAGACCTGATGATTCACCTGGACATTGCAGGCACGTCGGCGCTCAGTCAGCAGCTCGCCGAGGTGCCCAAGCGCCTCGAGCGCGCCGTGCTGCTCAGAATGAGCCAGATAGTCTATGACCATGCCGAGCGGGCAGCAGACCGGCACACCAAGACCGGC
>JAEUNS010000435.1 GCA_016790005.1 Zoogloeaceae bacterium | reverse complement strand
GCGCCGCCGACGATTTCCGACAGCTCTTTGGTGATCGCAGCCTGTCGGGTCTTGTTATAGACCAGCTGCAATTCACCAATGACGTTCTTGGCATTGTCGGAAGCGGCCTTCATTGCCACCATACGCGCACTCTGTTCCGAGGCCATGTTCTCGGCCACTGCCTGATAGACAAGCGCTTCAACGTAGCGGACCAGCATCTCGTCGATCACCACCTGCGGATCGGGCTCGTAGAGATAATCCCAGCTGCTGTCCGGTGTGCCGAGCTTTTCGCCTGCAAGCGGAAGCAACTGCTCAAGCACCGGCTCCTGCCGCATGGTGTTGATGAAACGGGTGTATGCGATATACACCACGTCCAACTCACCATTTTGGAAGGCATCAAGCATTACCTTGACCGGACCGATCATCTTTTCGAGGTGTGGCGTATCACCCAACTGCGTCACTTGCGAGACAACCTTGGCGCCAACCCGCTGCATGAAACCCAAACCCTTGTTGCCAATGCAGCAGGCCCGGATGTCTTTCACGCCTTCGGTGTCCCACTCTTTCATTGCATTGAGTGCAATCCGCTGGACGTTGGTGTTGAGACCGCCGCAAAGCCCTTTGTCAGTGGTGACGAGAATCAAGCCCACCCTCGTGACCTCATTCTTGTGGGCCAGGAATGGATGCTTGTAATCCGTTACATTGGCCTGGGACAGGTTTGCGGCGAGACGGCGGATCTTATCGGCATACGGGCGGGCGGACCGCATCCTCTCTTGCGACTTGCGCATTTTGGATGCGGAAACCATCTCCATTGCTTTGGTGATCTTGCGCGTGTTTTGCACGCTCTTGATCTTGGTGCGTATTTCCTTGCCGCTAGCCATTATCTGTCTCCGTCAGCGCGTCAGGCCCAGCTCTTCTTGAATGCCTCGATGGCAGAGACGAGTTCTTTTTCGCCCTCTGCATCCAGCTCACGAGAAGCCAGGATCTTGCTCACCAAACCTTCGTGCTTGGTGGCGACGTACTGATGAAGCTTGGCCTCGAAATCCAGCAGGCGGGGCACTTCGACATCGTCAAAGTAGCCCTTGTTCACTCCGTACAGGGTAACGGCCAACTGCGCAATCGAGAGCGGTGAATACTGCGCTTGCTTCATCAGCTCGGTCACGCGACGACCGCGTTCGAGCTGATTACGCGTCGCGGCATCGAGATCCGACGCAAACTGTGCAAACGCTGCCAGTTCCCGATACTGTGCGAGATCCGTACGGATACCACCGGAGAGCTTCTTGACAACCTTGGTCTGGGCGGCACCACCGACTCGCGATACCGAGATACCGGCGTTGATTGCCGGACGGATACCCGCGTTGAACAGATCGGTCTCAAGGAAAATCTGACCGTCGGTAATCGAGATCACGTTGGTCGGCACGAAGGCCGAAACGTCACCCGCCTGGGTTTCGATCACGGGCAGTGCAGTCAGCGAACCGGTCTTGCCCTTCACTTCACCGTTGGTGAATTTCTCGACGTAGTCGGGATTCACACGTGCGGCGCGCTCAAGCAGACGCGAGTGGAGATAGAACACATCACCGGGGTAGGCTTCGCGACCGGGCGGACGGCGCAGCAGCAAGGAAATCTGGCGATATGCCCAGGCCTGCTTGGTCAGATCGTCATAGACGATCAGGGCGTCCAGACCACGATCACGGAAATATTCCCCCATGGTGCAGCCGGCATATGCCGAAAGGTACTGCATCGCAGCCGATTCCGACGCGGAGGCGGCGACGACGATGGTGTATTCCATCGCACCGTGTTCTTCGAGCTTGCGCACCACGTTGTTGATGGTCGAGGCCTTCTGACCGATCGCAACATAGACGCAGAACATGTTCTGGCCTTTCTGGTTGATGATCGCATCAACCGCAACGGCGGTCTTGCCTGTTTGACGGTCACCGATGATCAGTTCGCGCTGACCACGGCCGATCGGCACCATCGAATCGACAGATTTCAGGCCCGTTTGAACAGGCTCCGAAACGGACTGCCGAGCGATCACGCCTGGCGCGACCTTTTCGATTTTGTCGGTCATCTTTGCGTTGACCGGACCCTTACCATCGATTGGCTGGCCCAGCGCGTTGACGACCCGACCGAGCAACTCGGGGCCAACCGGCACTTCGAGAATGCGACCGGTCGCCTTGACCGTGTCACCTTCGGTGATGTGCTCGTAATCACCGAGGACGACCACGCCCACGGAGTCACGTTCGAGGTTAAGTGCGAGGCCAAAGGTATTGCCGGGAAATTCCAGCATTTCACCCTGCATCACATCCGCCAGTCCGTGCACGCGAATGATGCCATCCGTAACCGATACAACCGTGCCTTCGTTTTTGGACGAGGCCGACAGCTGAAGGTTTTGGATCCGGCTCTTAATCAGATCACTGATTTCAGAGGGATTGAGTTGCATGTATGTATGCTCCTAGTTCTTTAGCGCTGTGGCCATGTTCGCGAGCTTGCCGCGTACGGAGGCATCGATGACTTCATCGCCGACTGCAATACGGACCCCACCGATGAGTTCGGGATCCAGGCGAACGGAGACATTCACCCGAGCCTTGTAACGGGCTTCGAGATCGGCCTTGAGGTTCGCCAGGCTTGCATCGTCAAGCGGAAAAGCGGAAGCAATGTCTGCTTCCTTGACGCCTTCGTGACTGTTCTTGCGTGCATCGAACAGCTCGCGGATCTCTGGAAGCACGGACAAACGATCATTTTCGACGAGGACGCGAACAAAATTCTGTTGCTCCTGCGACAGGCCCTTTCCCGCGACATCCAGCACAAGCTTGAACAGCGTGTCCTGACTCAGCTTCGGGTCGGTGATGCAGGCCTGCATCGAGTCATCCGCGGTGATCGCGGACAAGTTTGCCAGTGCCTCTGACCAGGGCGCCAGCGCATCGGCCCCGCGTGCCAGCTCAAAGGCGGCTTCGGCATAGGGGCGGGCGATGGTGACGTTCTCGGCCATGGCTTATTGCAGTTCCAGTTTCAGGTTGGCGAGCAGATCGGCATGCACCTTGGCATCAATCTCGCGACGCAGAATGCGCTCGGCACCTGCGACAGCGAGCTGGGCGACCTGGTCACGCAGTTCTTCTTTGGCGCGTTGGGCGGCTGTAGCAGCCTCACCCTCGGCGGCTTCGCGTGCTTTGGCAATGATGCGGCCTGCTTCGGCGCGAGCGTCTTCGAGAAATTTGGCAGCCTGCTTTTCGGCAGTGCCGCGCACGTCGCCTGCGGATTCGCGGGCTTTGCGCAATTCTTCGACGACCTTCTTCTCGGCAAGTGCGAGATCGGCCTTGGCTTTGTCCGCAGCTGCCAGCCCGTCGGCGATTTTACCCGCACGCTCATCGAGTGCCTTCATGATCGGCGGCCACACGAACTTCATCGTGAACCAGCCGAGAATGAAGAACACAACGATCTGGGC
>JAEUNS010000351.1 GCA_016790005.1 Zoogloeaceae bacterium | reverse complement strand
CTTCAGGCCTGCGGCGGTGTCGAAGAGTTCGAGGATCGGCCTTTGGCCGAGCAGGGTCTTGTCGGGGCAGGCGTCGAGCAGGGGCGCGTAGTCGGTGTAGACGTGATGGGTCAGGCTGGCGAGTTCGCCAGCGATCTGGCGTATGCGCGATGGGCGTGCGCAGGCTAGAAAGCGCAGAAACCAGGGCAGGATCCCCGGCAATGCGCTGGGGCGCAGCGCCAGCGGACCCTTTTGGTCGAGCAGCCAGCCGGGCACCTTCAACAGGATCCCCGGCTTGGAGAGCGGAATGACCTCGCTGACCGCCATCTGGCCGCAGCTCCATTTGGCCGTGCTGTCGCCGGGGGCGGCAGGATCGACCAGCGTCACCCGCAAGCCTTCACGCTGAAGATAGAGGGCGCAGCAAACGCCCACGATACCCCCGCCGATCACGACGGCGGTTTGGGTGCTGGGTTCGGGTTTCATGTGGCGCTCTCGGCGTAGTTGGATTGACTGGCAAGCGCTTCGAGGCTGAAGCCTTGCGGGAATGGCGCCTCGTCATCGATGCAATGCTCTGACCGTGCCGTGATCCAGGCGCGACCCTCGATGGAGGGCAGCACGCCATCGATGTCGCCCGGCAGTTTGATCTGCGATTCGGCGCGACCGATGAACAGGCTGCCAATCAGGCTCTCGTGCCGGAAGGCTTGATTCAGGCCGAGCAGGCCGCGTGCAAAGCGTTGCGCGACGCGCGCAGAGGTTCCGGTGCCGCACGGTGAGCGGTCGATCAGGCTGTCGCCGGCGATCACGACGCTGCGCCCGTGCGAATCGGCGGCCAGCGGCTTGCCTGTCCACATGCAATGACGCACTCCGCGGATGCCGGGGAAATGAGGGTGTTCGATGACATAGCGCGCGTTGATCGCGCGCTGCAAGGCGCTACCCCATTCGAGCAGGGTGCTTGGCGCGAAGTGCTCGCAGCCGGGGTAGTTCGGCTGCACTTCGATGATCGGGTAGAAGTTGCCGCCATAGGCAATGTCGAAGCGCAACTCGCCCAACGGCGGAAAGTCGATGCTGAGGTCGCGGTGCAGCAAGAAGCTGGGCACATTGGTAAAGCGTACCCGCGGCCGGCCCGCTTCCATCGTGTACACCGCGCGGATCTGCCCCGCGGGCACGTCGACGACGACCTCGCCGGGGGTGCGTGGTTTGATCAGCTCGCTTTCAAGCGCAAAGGTGATCGAACCCAGGGTGGCGTGGCCGCACATCGGCAGGCAACCCGAAGTCTCGATGAACAGCAGGCTGAAATCGGCATTGGCGTTGATTGGCGGGTAAAAGATCGTGCCGGACATGTGCGCGTGGCCACGGGGTTCCAGCATCAGTGCCCGTCGTATCCAATCGAATTCGGCCATGAAATGCTGGCGACGCGCTTCCATGCTGTCGCCGGCAAGCTCGGGGGCGCCGCCGATGACCATGCGTACCGGCATGCCCTCGGTGTGGCCTTCGATGCAGTTGAAATAGTGTTTTGCCACGATTCAATCACTCCTGAAGGCGGGCGCCACGGTGGTGAGCCTGGGGCGCCCGCTGAAGATTAGCGCTGGGAAGCCTCGAACACCTTGCGGAACTCGGCCTTTTCCGCGTCGGACAGCGGCAGCAGCGGTGCGCGCGCATTGCCTGCATTGAAGCCGGCGAGTTCGCAACCATACTTGACCTTCTGGATGAACTTGCCGGCTTCCATGCTGGCCATGACCGGGAACAGCGCGCGCATCACGTTCTGCGCACCTGCGATATCGCCCGAGGCAAACTTGCGGTAGAAGTCGACCACTTGATCGGGGAAGCAGTTGGCCGGGCCGCAGATCCAGCTCCTTGCACCCCAGAGGAAGAAGTCCAGCGCCTGGTCGTCCGAGCCGCAAGCGAGCTGGTAATCGCCCTTGAAGTTTTCACCGATCTCGATGGCGCGCAGGAGGTTGCCGCTGCTTTCCTTGATGCCGACGACGCGCGGATGGTCCCGGAAGGCTTCCAGAACGACGAAACCGACTTCGACGTTGGTGCGTACCGGGTAGTTGTAGAGCACCAGCTTGATCTCCTGGAAAGTGTCCAGAATCGTGCGGTAGTGGTGAATCAACTCGTCCTGCGACGGCAGCGCATAGTAGGGCGGGGCGATCAGCAGGTTGGTATAGCCCGCTTCGACCGTCTGCTTCACTTGCTCGAGCACTTCGCGGGTGCAGGAGCCATTGGCGCCGGCAATGAGCACGCCGCGGTCGCCCACCACTTGTTTCACCGTCGCCAGTACCTGGCGACGCTCTTCATTGGTCAGCGCGTAGTATTCGCCGGTCGAGCCGAGCGGGACGAAGCCGCTGACACCCGCCTTGAGCTGGTACTCGATGATCGAGGCGAGGGTGTCGTGATCGACTGCGCCAGACTTGTCGAACGGCGTAACGAGTGCGGGAAGAATGCCTTTGAGTTCCATTTTGAATCTCCACATGGGTGAGGGGGGTGAGGGGGAAAGCGGTGAGGGTTCAGCTAAAACGCCTGAGCATGCGACGCTCGACCCATCCGACCAGCCGCGTGAGCGGAAAGGCCACGACGAAATAGATCAGTGCCACAGCGGTCAGGAACTCGATGGGGCGTGCCGTGCTGTTGGACAGGTTCTGTCCGACGAACATCAGGTCGGCAATGCCCACGGAAGAAATCAGTGCGCTCTCCTTGAACAGACTGATGACATTCGACAACAGCGGCGGGATGGCCCGCAGCAGCGCCTGGGGGAAGATGACGTAGGTCACCCGGACGCCTGCGCTCAAACCCAGTGCGGTGCAGGCGTCGTACTGGTCACTCGAGATCGACTTCAGCGCGCCCCGAAAGGTCTCGCAGGTGATGGCCGCCATGTACAGGATGAGCGCGATGCAGACCGATACGATGGGCGCCACCGAAAGACCCAGCACGATGGGAAAGCAGAAGAACACCCAGAACAACTGGATCAGCAACGGTGTGCCGCGAAAGAACTCGACATACAGGCTGGCCGGGTAGCTCAACATGCGATTGCCGGAAGTGCGCGCCAGGCTCAGGATGAAACCCGCCAGGCTGCCGACCAGCGCACAGGTCATGGTGATGGCCACGGTCATCCCCAAGCCGCGCAGCAGCACCGGCCAGTACTCGAGAACGATCGAAAAATTGACATTCATGGGAGTGCTCCTTATCGCTCGACGACCGCATCCTGGCGCCGCTCGATCACATGGGCCAGTCGCGCTATGGGTAGCGACAACAGGAAGTAGATCAGGGCGACCAGCGTGTAGGTCTCGAGTGGGCGGTAGTTCTGAGTGGCGATGTCCTTGCCGACGTACATCAGGTCACCGACGGCAACGATGGCCACCAGCGCGCTCTGTTGCAGTATCGATATGCCGTTTGTCATCAGGACGGGCATCGCGCTTCTGAGTGCCTGCGGCAGCACCACGTAGATCGTCCGCTGCCAGGGCCTCAGCCCCAGCGCGATGCTGGCGTCGAGATGGTCGCGCGGAACGGCTTGCACACCTGCGCGATAAGCCTCGGCATTGAAGGCCGTGAGGTTGAGTCCCAAGGCCAGGATCCCCATCGGAATCGGATCGATGTAGACCTCGAACAGAAACGGCAGGCAGTAGAAGAACCAGATGATCTGAAGCAGGGCAGGCGTGCAGCGAAAGAATTCGATGAACATCTGCGCGGGCCAGCGCACCAGGGCCCAATGGCTCATCGCCATCAGACACAGGGCGAAACCCAGGGTCAGCCCCATGGCATTGGCGGCAATCGCCAGCCGCACGGTAACCCAGAGGCCCTCAAGCAGATCGGGTGCGGATCCGCTCAGGAATGCGAAGTCGAGTTGATATTCCATGACGGGCCTCAGTCGAAGATCACGACTTTCTCAAGGAACTCGCGTGTGCGGGCCTCCTTGGGATTGGTGAAGATCTGCTCCGGCGGCCCTTGTTCGACGATCTTGCCGTTGGCACAGAACACCACGCGCGTGGCGATATGGCGAGCGAAGTGCATGTCGTGGGTCACGATGATCATGGCCATCTTCTGCTCGGCCAGCTTCAGCATGACGTTCTGCACCTCGACCACCATCTCGGGGTCCAGCGCGGAGGTCACTTCGTCGAAGAGCATGAGCTTGGGCTCGAGCATCAAGGCACGCGCAATCGCCACGCGCTGCTTCTGCCCGCCGGAGAGCTGGCTGGGGTAGGCGTGCAGCTTGCTTTCCAGCCCGAGCCGGGCAAGCAGCTGAGTTGCACGTTCGGTCGCCTGGGCCTTGGTCCAGCCGTGTACTTTGGTGGGTGCAAGCATCAGGTTGCCCAGCACCGACAGATGCGGAAACAGCGTGTAATGCTGGAATACCATGCCGATCTGGCGCTGCAGGCGGGGGTCGAGCTTCTGTGGCTTGTTCCGTGTGCCGGTGATGTACTGGGTGCCAAGAAAGTCGATGGTGCCTTCCTGGATACCCTCCAGCCCCATCATCACCCTGAGCAAGGAGCTCTTGCCGCTGCCGCTTGGACCGATGATGACCAGGCGCTCGTGCGCATGCATGTCGAGATCCAGGTGGTCCATGACGGTCAGCGCGCCGTCGTTGTAGCTCTTCACGACGCCCCGCAGCTTGATCAGCTGGGGCGAGTCGGAATCGTCGTAAGAAACCGGGTCGCTGGCGACGCGGCTGTTCAGGACGGCGTTATTCATCTCGTCTGCTCCTTGGGTTAGATCGATGGCGGTGCGGAGGGCATCCATGTGGTGTCAGCGCGCGGCTTTGCTGGCTTCCACCGCATCCTTCGCGGCCTTGTCGATCAGGGCGTCGATTTCGCCGGCAGCCCGCCTGCGGTCCACATACTCGCTGAGCGCCTGGATGTCGGCTTCCGATCGGTTCAAGCGCATGCCAAACGCCACCGGCATCTTGCCCAGGGCGGGCTCGAGGAGGACTTCGCGCGTCCAGTCAGGGTTAGCGGCGATGAACAGTTTGTTGGTGTCGCTCGCATCGACCAGCACGTCGGCACGTCTGGAGATCAAGGCGAGGCGCGTCTCATCGACACCGGGCAGGCGTTGAATCGAACCGTTCTTGATCGTCTGGGTGATGAGCTTGTCTTGTGCCGTCCCCGACATCACCACAAAACGCACCCCAGGCTTGTCGTAGTCTTCTACAGCGGTCCCGCTGTTACCGAGCTTGGGGTTGTCCTTATTGACGATGAAAGAGATCTGGTAATCCATGGCGGCCGAAGAGAAGGCGACCGCGCGCTTGCGTTCGGGCGTTTCATTCAGGGCCATCGCCAGATCCCAGGAGCCGCTCTGGAGGCCGGCGACCAGGTTGTCCCAGTTCGTGTCCATGAACTCGACCTTGACGCCCAGTTCCTTTTCGCCGAAATCGCGGCAGAGGTCGACAAAGAAGCCGCTGTACTGCCCCGAGCGCGCGTCGCGCATGACATAAGGTGCAGCCACGGCAGCCCCGCAGCGCAGCACGCCGGCCTTCTTTACATCTTCCCAGGTGCCATCTGCTGCGGACGTCCATCCGGATATACTCAGAAGCGACGCGCCAACGCAGAGTGATTTCAGCAGAAGGCGGCGTGTTTGCAGAAGTTGGTTCGAAAAGCTCATTTTTATCTCCAGTAAGTGGGTTCAGCTGTTAATAAGATCTTCATGTCGACAAGATTGTATGCACAAACCCTGTAAAGCAAACTGCATGCCCGGTCTGATTCCGATATCGATCAGTGTTCTCTGGCCAAAATTCGTGAGTCAGAGTTCGCAATGCGCACCATTTGAGGTCGTATTGGCAGATCTGAAACCAAAGTGAGGCACGATGAATCATGAATTGATGTTTCGTATCCGGTTTTGAAGGCGTCCAAAGCCTATAAAATAAGAATATTTAATCTAGTCATGTTTAAAAGTTGATGTATGCAAGTTTGCACACAATAAACCAGCGATGCCATAGGGGTTTACCCGTATTTCTTTTTGGGTCGCCTGCATCGACGTGGAGTTTGTGTGTTGCGCTGCTTCAGGACGAAGGTGAAGTCAATCGGCAAAGTCGGCTGGGTGTTCAGGCGAGGCGAGGGGCTTTGGCCGGCAGCGCCTCAGTTCCGTGTTCGAGGCGGTGCGTCCAGACCGAAACAGGCCCGCGATGTCTGCGCCTGATTGAATGAGCGCGTGGATGCTCTCGGCAGCGAGAATGGAAAGTGCGCACACGACAGCCCTTTTGGGGCGGCTTCCGAAACCGGGACCTCTTCGGTTATCATCGCGCTTTCCCGCAGCAGCATTCTCATGACCAAATACGTCTTTGTTACTGGCGGTGTCGTGTCCTCACTGGGCAAGGGCATCGCGGCGGCCTCGCTCGGGGCCATTCTGGAATCACGCGGCATCCGGGTGACCCATCTCAAGCTCGACCCCTACATCAACGTCGATCCGGGCACGATGAGCCCGTTTCAGCACGGCGAGGTCTTCGTGACCGAAGATGGTGCCGAAACCGATCTCGATCTGGGCCACTACGAGCGCTTCACCAGCGCCAAGATGAGTCGTCGCAACAACTTCACCACTGGTCAGATCTACGAATCGGTGATCAAGAAGGAGCGGCGCGGCGAATACCTGGGAAAGACCGTTCAGGTCATTCCCCACATTACCGACGAGATCAAGCAATACATCAAACGCGGGGCCGAGGGCGCCGATGTTGCGATCATCGAGGTGGGCGGCACCGTGGGCGACATCGAGTCGCTGCCTTTTCTCGAGGCGATCCGGCAGATGGGCATCGAGGAGGGGCGCGGCCATACCTGCTCGATCCACCTCACCCTGTTGCCCTACATCCCGACAGCGGGCGAACTCAAGACCAAGCCGACCCAGCATTCGGTCAAGGAGTTGCGCGAGATCGGCATCCAGCCCGACATTCTGCTATGCCGCGCCGACCGCTCGATTCCGGCCGACGAGCGCCGCAAGATCGCGCTGTTCTGCAATGTGATGCCCGAGGCGGTCATCGAGTGTCTCGATGCCGATTCGATCTACCGTATTCCGGGCCAGCTCCACGACCAGATGCTCGACGAGATCGTGTGTCACAAGCTCGGGATTCTCGCCCGCGCGGCCGACCTGAGCGTGTGGGAAAAACTGATCTTCGCGCTCGAGAATCCAGAGAGCGAGGCCAACATTGCCTTTGTCGGCAAATACGTCGACCTTACCGAGTCGTACAAGTCGCTGATCGAGGCGATCACCCATGCCGGCCTGCATACCCGCAGCAAGGTGAAGATCCACTTCATCGACTCCGAAGACATCGAACGCGAGGGTACGGCCAAGCTGGTCGAGATGGATGCGATTCTGGTGCCCGGCGGCTTTGGCAAGCGCGGCACCGAAGGCAAGATCGCCGCGATTCGCTATGCGCGTGAGAATCGGGTTCCTTATCTCGGCATTTGTCTGGGCATGCAGCTTGCCGTCGTCGAGTTTGCGCGCCAGGTCGCCGGTATGGCTGGGGCGCACTCGACCGAGTTCGATCCTGAATCGCCTTATCCGGTGATCGGCCTCATCACCGAGTGGCAGGACCGCAGCGGCAAGCGTGAGCAGCGCAATGCCGACTCTGACCTCGGCGGCACAATGCGCCTGGGTGGCCAGGTTTGCCATCTTGGCGAAGGTACGCTGGCACGCGAGGTCTATGGCAAGGCCGATATCGTCGAGCGCCATCGCCATCGCTATGAAGTCAATAACACCTTGCTCGCGCAACTCGAGCAGAGTGGGCTGCGCGTTTCCGGCCGTGCGCCGGGTACCGACCTGTGCGAGATGATCGAATTGCCTGATCATCCGTGGTTCGTGGGCTGTCAGTTTCACCCCGAGTTCACGTCCAACCCGCGCAAGGGTCACCCGTTGTTCATCGCCTACCTGAAGGCCGCGCTCGCGTACCGCGAGTCGGCACGCACGACCCGAGGAGAGCATCATGAAGCTGTGTGATTTCGAAGTCGGTCTGGATCGTCCGTTCTTTCTGATCGCCGGGCCCTGCGTGATCGAGTCGCGCGAGATGGCGTTTGATACGGCCGGCCGGTTGAAGGAGATCTGCACCGAGCTGGGCATTCCGTTCATCTACAAGTCCTCATACGACAAGGCCAACCGCAGCTCGGGCAAGTCTTTTCGTGGCTTGGGTATGGACACCGGGCTCGACATTCTGTCCGACGTCAGGAAGACCCTCGGGGTGCCGGTGCTCACCGATGTGCATTCAATCGACGAGATTGCGGCGGTTGCCGCGGCGGTCGACGTGTTGCAGACCCCCGCATTCCTGTGCCGCCAGACCGATTTCATTCATGCGGTGGCCGCTTGCGGCAAGCCGGTGAACATCAAAAAGGGCCAGTTTCTCGCCCCCGGCGACATGAAACAGGTGGTCGACAAGGCGCGTGAAGCCGCGGGTGGTGCAGACCGGATCATGGTGTGCGAGCGCGGCGTGTCGTTCGGCTACAACAATCTGGTGTCCGACATGCGCAGTCTCGCGATCATGCGCGAGACCGCTTGCCCGGTGGTGTTCGATGCCACCCATTCGGTGCAACTGCCCGGTGGGCAGGGGACGTCCTCGGGTGGTCAGCGCGAGTTCGTGCCAGTTCTGGCACGTGCAGCGGTCGCAGTCGGCGTGGCAGGCCTGTTCATGGAAACCCACCCTGATCCGGCCAAGGCCTTGTCGGACGGGCCCAACGCCTGGCCGCTTGGCAAGATGAAGTCACTGCTGGCAACCCTTCGCGACATCGACCGGCTGGTCAAGGAACAAGGCTTCATCGAACTGGCGCCCTGATCCGCCGCTCCGACTCGAATTTTCAGCATTTTTTTGAAGACCTTACAGGAACAAGCATGAGTGCAATCGTTGATGTCATTGCCCGCGA
>JAEUNS010000409.1 GCA_016790005.1 Zoogloeaceae bacterium | reverse complement strand
GGCGTCGAACAGAAGTCAGGCGTGGGTCGGCGGTGCTCGAGGACTGTGGACGACCCAGACGCGTGCCGGGGTCGGTGTGGCGAAAAGCGAAAACGCCGGGGGGGCGGATTCCGGCTGCAGTGAGCGTGCTTCGTTGTGGGTTGGTTCCAAGCCGAACGAAGCTGCATGCGCCATGCAGTAGGCGCAGGCCGCGACCGACTGCGCGAGCGCGCCGCCGTCTTCCGCTTCGGGATCGGCAGCGAGTGCGCTCAGGAGCTTAACACCGGTCGGGGTGCAGATCTCGACCGTATCCGCGGGCAAGGCGCCCGCCGCGACCAGGGCGTGGCTGATTCCCGGCGCGAGCACATTCACCATGAGCGCAAACATCGCGATCCAGGCGATCTGGCGAAAACGACGCAAGGAAAAACGCACGGTCATGTGCACGTCCTGAAGATTGAGCGACCGGCGGGCCCTTGGCGCACCGACTCGGTCGGGCATTCTAGGCCCAGCCCGGGCATCCCATCAAGCATGTTGACTTTCGTCAACTTCACCCGGCGATCATCCAAGCCACTTGCGGGCATTGCGGAACATCCGCAGCCATGGCGAATCCTCACCCAGCCCGGCCGGATGCCAGCTCATCTGCACCTCACGCGCCGTGCGCTCGGGGTGCGGCATCATGATCGTGAAGCGCCCATCGGCGGTCGTGAACCCGGTTTGGCCGTCCGCCGAGCCATTCGGGTTGGCCGGATAGCTTTGGGCCGGCTTGCCATGATTGTCGATGAAACGTAGCGCCGCCGTGGCCGACTTGCGCGCCACCTCGTCGCGGAAGACGACCCTGCCCTCACCATGACTGACCACGATCGGCATGCGGCTGCCGGCCATGCCGGCAAACAGGATCGACGGACTCTCGATCACTTCGGTCATCACGAAGCGCGCCTCGAACTGTTCGCTGCGGTTGCGCTGGAAGGTCGGCCAGTGCTCGGCACCGGGTACGATGGGGGCAAGATGCGCCATCATCTGGCATCCATTGCACACCCCCAGCGCGAAAGTGTCGGCACGGCCGAAGAAGGCTTCGAATGCCTCGCGCAGCGCCGGGTTGAACAGAATCGATTTGGCCCAGCCCTGGCCCGCCCCGAGCACATCGCCATATGAGAATCCACCGCATGTGGCGAGACCCTTGAAGTCTGCCAGGCTCACCCGGCCGGCCTGCAGGTCGGACATATGCACGTCGAAGGGCGCAAACCCGGCACGCGCGAACGCGGCCGCCATCTCGACATGCGAATTCACACCCTGCTCACGCAAAATCGCCACCCGCGGGCGGGCGCCAGTTGCGATCATGGGCGCTGCGATGTCTTCCGCCGGGTCGAAACTCAGCCGCATCGACAGGCCGGGGTCGGTGGCATCGGCGAGCGCGTCGAACTCCTCGCGCGCGCACTCGGCATCGTCACGCAGCCGCGCAATGTGATAACTGGTCTCGGACCAGGCCTGCAGCAGGGTCGCGCGCGGCGCGTTGAACACCAGTTTGGCGTTGCGCCACAAGCGGATCTCGTCCTTGTCGTTGGGCTCGCCGACGAAGTGGTAGGCGAGGCCGGCGTCGCGAAGCGGGCCGGTGATGCGTGCGCGATCTTCGCGGCGGATCTGGATCACGGCGCCCAACTCTTCGGCAAACAGGCCGGCAAAGAGCTTGTCGTTCAGCCGCCCCTTGATGGTGTCGGGCTTCTTGTCCAGGCCGTCGACATCGTTCATGTAGGCGTCGTAGCACACCGTGTCGAGCAGCACCGACAGCCCGCAGCGCGCCGCGAAGGCCATCTCGCACAGGGTGGCGAACAGACCACCGTCGCTGCGGTCGTGATAGGCGAGCAGCAAACCCTCGCGCCGGAACTGCTGGATCAGGCCGAAAAACGCGGCCAGCTGCGCCGGCTCGACGTCGGGCGCATGCTCGCCGACCGAGCCATGCACCTGCGCCAGCGCAGACCCGCCCAGCCGGTTGCGGCCATTGCCCAGGTCGATCAACACCAATTCGGTATCGACCCCGTCGAGCAGTTGCAACTGCGGCGTGAGCGTTGCGCGAATGTCGGTGACCGGCGCGAACGCGGTCCCGATCCGCGACAAGGGCGAGACCACCTGCTTGTCGGTACCCGCGTCATTCCAGGCGGTACGCATCGACAGCGAATCCTTGCCGACCGGGATCGCGAGCCCGGCCTGCTGGCAGAAGCTCGAGATCGCGCTCACCGTATCGAAGAGCTTGGCATCCTCGCCCCGATGGCCGGCAGCGGCCCTCCAGATGGCCGACAGCTTGACCCGCCCGAGATCGACAATATCCGAGGCCGCAATGTTGGTGATCGCTTCGCCGACCGCCAGCCGACCTGAAGCCGGGGCATCGACACACGCAACGGGGGTGCGCTCGCCCATCGCAAAGGCTTCGCCCTGGTAGCCGTGAAAACTCATCGCCGTCACTGCCACATCGGACACCGGCACCTGCCACGGCCCGA
>JAEUNS010000399.1 GCA_016790005.1 Zoogloeaceae bacterium | reverse complement strand
AAGGTCATCCGTCAGTTCGAGACGGGCACCGCGAGCATCCATGACAGCAAGCACTTCGAAGCGGTCATCGACCGGGGCAATACCAGCCGTGATGTCTATGCGGACCGGGGCTACACCAGCGCCGACCGCGAGAGCTGGCTGAAGGAGCACGGCTACCGCAATCAGATCCAGAGGAAGGGGCGACGCAACAAGGCCATTTCCGAATGTCAGCAACGGCGTAACCACCGCATCGCCAAGACGCGCGCCCGAGTCGAGCATGTGTTTGCGAGCATCGAACAGATGGGCGGCAAGTTGATCCGTACCATCGGACAGACGCGCGCGAACTTTGCACTGACGATGATGGCCGCCTGCTACAACCTGAAGCGGCTGGTATATTTCCGAAAGGCGGGAGTCGAAGCCTTCTGACGCCCGTAGTGGGCCGAATCGCCGCCGAAACGAGCGATCCGGATGAGAAACAAGGCGACACCACCCGATAAAGCGGCGGCTCGCCGGAGAGATCGAACCGAATTCGGTCGGTGTCGTCGTTTTGCAGCCGGATTCACTGAAAACCTCGCGTTATTCGCGGTGCCCATGAATGCCTTTGTCGCCCCCCACTCGACCCCCCAACTTGGGGACATTCGCTCACGTCATATTGTTCGATTTTGCGCATTTTTGCCGACCAATCTACGATTTAAACCGACCTCTGCAAGCCATTGATTAATATAGAAGCCGGTGTGAACGGAGACATTCGCACATCAGAGAACTGAGCGACGTTTGCTGCCTCATTTTGCGGCGTTTATGCATTCTGTAGCGTAAAAACGACTCCGTGCGAATGTCGGAGAATGGCCACAACCCGCGCCGTTACTGGCGTTGTGGGCAGATGTGACAAAGCCCGGAGCGAGTCCGGGCTTTGGGGGTATTGGTGGGTGCTGACGGGGTCGAACCGCCGACATTCGCCTTGTAAGGGCGACGCTCTACCAACTGAGCTAAGCACCCGATGGTTCAAAGTTCATGAACCAGTAAAGCCAAAAATTATACTTCACCTTACATACCTTTGCCAGCACAATTCGGCACCAAACGTCGCGATGCTTGCGCCTCGAGCTTGTAGGTTTGATCTGCTCCACTTCGCCCCCGCGCTTTCCGGGTTCTTGGCTGCTGCAACTGCCAAGGTGCGACGCTGGCGGCTTGCCAGAATCCCGGCGATATCCTGCACAGATCCATACTCCGCTGAAAATAGCGATTTCAAACCCCACTGCACCCTTTTGGGACCGCAGTGGGGATTAATGGCGAGTATGTGGCTCAGGTCAGTGCGCGCGCACTGCCGCCGCACTGAGTTCCGATTCAGGCGCAACGGCGACCTGCGGTGTTACCGCCGGGTCGTCGGGCAGGGGCTTGGGTTCGCTTTCGAGTGCCAGCGACAGCACTTGGTCAAACCAGCGTACCGGGATGATCTCGAGGCTGTTCTTGACGTTCTCCGGAATCTCGGCGAGATCCTTGACGTTCTCTTCGGGGATCAATGCGCGCGTTATTCCGCCGCGAATGGCTGCCAGGAGCTTTTCCTTGAGGCCACCAATCGGCAGTACCTCACCCCTGAGGGTGATCTCGCCGGTCATGGCAACATCGCACCTGACCGGGATGCCGGTCAGCACCGAGACCAGCGCAGTCGCGATCGCGATCCCGGCAGACGGACCATCCTTAGGGATCGCGCCTTCAGGCAAGTGGATGTGGAGGTCGCTCTTCTGGTAGAAGTCGTCCTGGATACCCAGCGAGCGGGCGCGTTTGCGTACGACCGAGAGCGCCGCCTGCATCGACTCCTGCATCACCTCGCCCAGTTTGCCGGTCGTCACGACCTTGCCCTTGCCGGGCAGAACCACGGACTCGATGGTAAGCAGTTCGCCGCCCACTTCGGTCCAGGCCAGCCCAGTGACCTGGCCAACCTGGTTTTGCTTCTCGGCCATGCCGAAAGAGTAGCGACGTACCCCGAGATATTTTTCAAGGTTGGCCGGATTGACGACAATCTTGGTTGAACGGGCGCGCAATACGAGCGACTTGACCACCTTGCGGCAAATCTTCGAGATCTCGCGCTCCAAGCTGCGCACCCCGGCCTCACGCGAGTAATAGCGACAGACGTCACGCAAGGCTTCTTCGGTTACCGACAACTCGTCACGCTTCAGCCCGTTGCTTTTCATCTGCTTGGGCACGAGATAACGCTGGGCGATGTTGACCTTTTCGTCTTCGGTGTAACCCGAAAGCCGGATGACTTCCATTCGGTCGAGCAATGCAGCGGGGATGTTGAGCGTATTGGCAGTGGCCACGAACATGACATCAGACAGGTCGAAATCGACCTCGATGTAGTGGTCCTGGAAGGTGTGATTCTGCTCGGGGTCGAGCACTTCGAGCAGCGCCGAACTGGGATCGCCGCGGAAATCCATGCCCAGCTTGTCGACTTCGTCAAGCAGGAAGAGCGGATTGCGCACGCCGACCTTGGCCATGTTCTGCAGGATCTTGCCCGGCATCGAGCCGATGTAGGTCCGGCGGTGGCCGCGAATCTCGGCTTCGTCACGCACCCCGCCAAGGGCCATGCGCACGAACTTGCGGTTGGTCGCCTTGGCGATCGACTGGCCGAGCGAAGTCTTTCCGACTCCGGGAGGTCCAACCAGGCACAGAATCGGCGCCTTGACCTTGTCAACCCGTTGCTGCACCGCAAGATACTCGACGATGCGCTCCTTGACCCGCTCGAGGCCATAGTGATCCTGATCGAGCACCTTCTCGGCTGCGGACAGGTCCTTGCTAACGCGCGACTTCTTACGCCACGGCAAACCGACGAGGGTCTCGATGAAGTTGCGCACGACGGTGGCTTCGGCCGACATCGGTGACATCAGGCGCAGCTTCTTGAGCTCCGCCAGAGCCTTGGCGAGCGCTTCCTTGGTCATCCCGGCGGACTTGATCTTCTTGTCCATCTCGTCGAGATCGGCCCCCTCTTCGCCTTCGCCGAGCTCTTTTTGAATCGCCTTGACCTGCTCGTTCAGGTAATACTCGCGCTGGCTCTTTTCCATCTGGCGTTTGACGCGCCCACGGATGCGCTTTTCGACCTGGAGGATGTCGAGCTCGGCTTCAAGCTGCGACAGCAGTTTTTCAAGACGCTCGCTGGTGCCGAACATCTCGAGCACTTCCTGCTTTTGCTCGAGCTTGAGCGGCAAATGGGCCGCGATCGTGTCGGCCAGTCGGCCTGCATCTTCGATACCCGACAATGAAGCAAGAATCTCGGGAGGAATCTTTTTGTTGAGCTTTACGTACTGGTCGAACTGCGCAATGATGGCTCGGCGCATGGCCTCGACTTCGGTATCGTCGGTATCCGGCAGCGGAATTGGCCGTGCAGTCGCCATGAAGACCGACGACAGGTCACGCACACCCTCAACGTAGGCGCGCTGCACACCTTCGACCAATACCTTGATCGTGCCATCGGGCAGCTTGAGCATCTGCAGGATGTTGGCGATACAACCTATGCTGTAGAGGTCGTCGGTCGAAGGCTCATCCTTAGCGGCCGATTTTTGCGCGACAAGCAGAATGCTCTTGCCCGCCTCCATCGCACTTTCGAGTGCCTTGATGGATTTCGGCCGACCCACGAAGAGCGGAATGACCATGTGCGGAAACACCACTACATCGCGCAGCGGAAGTAGCGGAAGTTCGGTTTGCTCTTGGGGATTCTCAAGCGTGCTTGACATATTTTTTACCTCGGAAGGACGCATCGAGCCCATATGGGGCTCAACGCGAAGAAATCAAGCGGCAAGCAAGCCAGTCGGTTCGAAGCTCAATTCGAACCGGAAACTTTCTGCTGGTCAGCGTAAATCAAAAGCGGTTGGGTGCCGTCTTCGATCATGCCTTCATCCACGACAACCTTCTCGACACCGTCCAGGTTGGGCAGGTCGTACATGACGTCGAGCAGCGATGCCTCAAGAATTGAACGCAAACCGCGCGCGCCCGTCTTGCGTTTGATCGCCTTCTTGGCCACGGCATGTAAGGCCGACGGACGAATCTCGAGTTCGACGCCTTCCATTGAGAAGAGTTTCTGGTATTGCTTGATCAGCGCATTCTTGGGTTCGACCAGAATCTGGATGAGCGCCTCTTCATCGAGTTCCTGCAGTGCGGCAATGACTGGAAGCCGCCCGACAAACTCGGGAATCAGCCCATACTTGACCAGATCTTCAGGCTCGATGCGCTTCAACGCGTCGGAGCCGGACTTGTTCGATTTGCTCTGGACCTTGGCGCCAAAGCCGATTCCGGCTTTTTCAGTGCGGTTCTGGATGACCTTTTCGAGCCCGTCGAACGCACCTCCACAAATGAACAGAATGTTGGTCGTGTCGACCTGGATGAAATCCTGGTTCGGATGCTTGCGCCCGCCCTGCGGCGGAATCGACGCCGTCGTGCCCTCGATCAGCTTCAGCAATGCCTGCTGCACGCCCTCACCCGAGACGTCACGGGTGATCGAGGGGTTCTCGGCCTTGCGCGAGATCTTGTCGATCTCGTCGATATAGACGATGCCCTGTTGCGCCCGCTCGACGTCGTACTCGCAGCGCTGCAGCAGCTTCTGGATGATGTTTTCTACGTCTTCGCCCACATAGCCCGCTTCGGTCAGCGTCGTGGCGTCGGCCATGACGAAGGGCACGTTGAGCATACGCGCAAGCGTCTGAGCAAGAAGCGTCTTGCCCGAGCCGGTAGGCCCGATCAGCAGGATGTTGCTCTTCGACAACTCGACGCCGTCCTTGTCACCGGTCAGGTGGCGCAGGCGTTTGTAATGGTTGTACACCGCGACCGAAAGATTGCGCTTGGCCTGCGCTTGCCCGATCACATACTGATCGAGCAGCGCGCAGATCTCGCGCGGCGTGGGCAGTTGATCGCCCGTGCCTTCTGCGCCCGCGGTCTCACCGATCTCGTCGCGGATGATGTCGTTGCACAGTTCGATGCACTCGTCACAGATGAACACCGACGGACCGGCAATCAGCTTCCTGACTTCA
>JAEUNS010000372.1 GCA_016790005.1 Zoogloeaceae bacterium | reverse complement strand
GCGCGCAACTCGCCACCGAGGGCCTTGTCGTCGCGCCTGAACATGCGTCCCTGCATCTCGCCACCCGCCGGAGCCGCCGCCAGCACCTGGCGCATCTTCACCCCGTCGAGCTCCAGCGCGGCACGCCACTCGAAGCCGGTATACACCGTGGCGCTGCCCGTTCCCGCAAGCGGACTGCCATCCGCATAGCGTCCGGCCACCGTCAGCGCAAACGCATCCAGGCCGGTCGGCGTCGCGGTCATGCGCGCATCGAACTCGCCCTTGCCCGGCACATAACCCAGCAGCCGCCACTCGCCATTGAGCTGCGGCTTGGGCGCGGCCTGCCAAGCCTTCCACTCGGCAGACTCGAGCGGATAGTCCTTGCCCAGCTGCACCGCGGTGTCGTTGAGGGCAAGCTCGAACCACGGCCGGTCACGCGCCAGCGAGTGAAATTCGAGGGTCGGATGCTGGCCCATGTGAAAGTGCACCAGCCACTTCCACTCGTCTTCAGTTCGCCGCTGCAATGCCACGCGGGCGCCCGAATGGCAACGTGCGCACATCTGGGTGTAGGCCTCGGGGGTATTCTCGACCAGGTTGGTGTCCTGCTCGAGCAGGTAGCGACTGCCGACGGTCTCGCCCGGCGCCAGACCGCGCGTATCGGCCAGGTGCTTGATCACCGTCTGCTTCTCGTCGGCGCTCAGGTGCAGGCCGCGCAGCGACTGCATGCGGTTGATCGTCATCTGCCAGCCTTCGGGCGTCTTGCGCATGCCGCTCATGCGCGAAAAATCTCCGGCGCCCGGGCTCGACTCGGTGTGACAGGTTCCACAGGTACGGGTCATGATGCTGCCTGCGTCCGCGGCCACGGCCACGGCCGAAGCCATGCCGAGGCTGCCTGCCACGCTCATGGCGCCCGCCCAAAAAACTGCGGTTCTGGCTTTGTGCTTATTCAAGGTCTTGTCTCCTCTCGGGGAAAACTGTTATCGCAATCAATCTTCAGCCGCCAAGATAGTCCCCGGCCTTGAACGAGCTTAGGCTGCTTTGTGCTACTTTGTTCTGGTTTGTAACGTTTCACTCACAACTGACGACGCCCCGGCCCGCACCGGACTACGCTCTCACCGACTGCCCGCATTGCGCCACCAAACCGACGCAAGCACGCCAAACACAGGGATTACAGATGCTCGCAGCCTCGGCCCGCCCGCCCCACATCCTGATCGTCGAAGACGAGCTCGCCTCGCGTGCATTGCTGGCGAGTTACTTTCGCAAGGAGGGCTATCGCATCAGCGAGACCGAGCGCGCCGACGACCTGGTGCGGCGCGTCGAGCGTGACCAGGTCGATCTGGTGCTGCTCGACATCAACCTGCCGGGCAAGGACGGCCTCACCCTCACCCGCGAGCTGCGTGCGGTGTCGCGAGTGGGCATCATCCTGGTGACCTCCAAGGGCGACGAGGTTGACCGCATCGTGGGCCTCGAGCTCGGTGCTGACGACTATGTGACCAAGCCGTTCAACCCGCGCGAACTGCTGGTGAGGGCAAAGAACCTGATCGCCCGGGTGGCCGATGCCAAGAAGCTCGGTCAGGCCGGGCTGGACGGCAACGCCGAATGGCATTTCAGCGGCTGGACCCTCAACAGCCTCAAGCGCCGGCTCGACGGACCGAACGGGCAAAACCATCGCCTTCCGCAGGGTGAGTTCAAGCTGCTCCACACCTTTCTCACCCATGCGGGCCAGGTGCTGTCGCGCGACCAGCTCATGGATGCGATCCACGACCGCGAATGGACCCCGAACGACCGCAGCATCGACGTCCTGGTCGGGCGCCTGCGACGCAAGCTTGACGACAACCCGACCGCCCCCGAGATCATCCTGACCGCTCACGGCGCGGGCTATCTGTTCGCCGCCGAAGTGAGCTGACAGCGCAGCGAGCGCAAACCGGCCAAGACCATGTTTCAGGTAATCGAACAACTTCACCGCAGCGCACGTTGCACCATCAGCAGGGCGCGGCGGCGCAGCGACGATTTGGTCGTGATCCTCAAACGCAGCCATGCCGCGTTCGCCTCGGGTGAGGGGCTGGAGCATGAATATTCGCTACTGAGCCAGATCTCGCTTCCCGGTCTTGCGCGCCCACTTGCGTTCCTGCGCCTCGAAGGCGAACCGGTCATGGTCAGCCGCGACCACGGCGGAGTGCCCCTGCGCCACTTGATGGACGCCAGCCTGCTGACCCTCGCGGAGCAGATCCGGTTTGCGATCCGTGCCGCACGCCTGCTCGGGCAACTGCATGAAGAGCGCATCGTGCATCTGCAGGTGAGCCCCGACCACCTGCTGTTCAATCGCGACAGCGGCGAAGCCCAGCTGGTCGATTTTTCACTCGCAACCCGCTTCGGTCACGAACATGTCCGCTTCGACAGCGCGCGCCTGGCACTTGCCCACCTCGCGTACATGGCGCCGGAACAAAGCGGCCGGGTCAACCGCAGCGTCGACTATCGCACCGACTATTACAGCTTAGGCATCACCCTGTTCGAACTGCTCACCGGCCAGCCGCCGTTTTCCGGCGGCAATCCACTGGCGCTGATCCATTGCCACATCGCCCGCGAGCCCGCTGCTGTGCACAGCCTCAACCTCGCGATACCGCGGGCACTGTCTGCCGTCATTGCAAAACTGCTGGCAAAGGATGCGGCCGAGCGCTACCAGTCGTCAGCCGGCCTGGTCTACGATCTTGAACAGTGCCTCGAGCAGTTGGAAGGCCGGCGTGCCGATCGACCGTTCGAACCCGGTGCGCACGATCTCTCCGAGCGCTTTCGCCTTCCCTCTCAACTCTACGGTCGAGCCGACCTTCTTCAATCGCTTGCGCTGAGCTTCGACAGCTGTGCCCACGGCAGCCAGTTGCGGGTGCTGATCGGTGGCGAAACCGGCGTGGGCAAATCCAGCCTGGTGCAGGCATTCAGACAGCAAGTCGTGCAGGCCGGCGGCCTGTTCGCCAGCGGAAAATTCGACCAGTTCCGCCACCCTCGGCCCTACTCGGGTTTTATTCTTGCGCTCCAGGCACTGGTTCGCAGCCTCCTCACCCGTCCCGACGCCGAGATCACCGCATGCCGCACGCTCATTCATGAGCGCTTGGGCGACGACGTTGCCCTGCTGCTCAATCTGATCCCCGAGTTCGCTGCAATCTTGAGCGCACCTACGGGTACGCGACGCCCGTCGCCGCTCGACGAGAAGAACCGCCTGCGGCTGTTCACCCGGCTTCTCGGCGTGTTCCTGCTCCCAGGCCATCCGCTGGTGGTGTTTCTCGATGATCTTCAGTGGGCCGATCCCGCCTCGCTCAAGCTGCTCGAAGCCCTCGCCCGCAGTTCGGACCTGCCCGGGCTGATGCTGCTCGCAAGCTTTCGCGCCGAGGCCTTGCAGCCCGGTCATCCACTGACCATGGTGATCGATAACATGCGCAGCCGCCGCGGCGGACTGCAGGAATACGCACTCGAACCGCTCAGCCAGCACCAGGTGGCCCTGATGCTGGCGGACACGCTGAGCCGCAAGCTCGAGGATGTGCGTTCACTCGCAAACCTGTGCCATGCCAAGACCCGCGGTAATCCGTTCTTCCTGCATCAACTGTTGCACTCTCTCTATGAAGACGGTCTCATCAGGTTTCGCGCACAACGCTGGCAGTGGGACGAATTCGCGATTGGATCGCTGGCGCTCGCCGAGGGCGTGGTTTCGCTGATGCTCGACAAGATCATGCGCCTGCCACTGGCCACCCAGCGGGTGCTGTGCGCCGCCGCATGCATAGGCAGCAGCTTCAGTCTGCACCTGCTCGCGATCGCTCAGCGGCGCAGTCCGGATGAAACCATGGAAGATCTCGCGCCAGCACTGCGCGACGGAATGATCATCTCGTCCGAGAGCGGCTTCACCCTGCTCGACCCGCTCGACCCACAGCAGATCCGCTACCGCTTCAGCCATGACCGCATCCAGCATGCGGCCCACTCGCTCGCGAGTGAGCAGACGGTGCGCGAACTGCACTGGGCGATCGGCCGGCAACTGATGAGCGAACTCGACGGGTCATCGGCACGTACCCGCATCTTCGAGGTCGTGAACCACCTCAATGCCGCGCGCGATCATGTACGCGCTGTCGACGAGCGCCTTCGCCTTGCAAGCCTCAACCTCGAAGCAGGCACACGCGCGCGCGAATCGGCCGCATTCGACGGTGCATTCGACTATTTCGAGCGCGGGATCGCACTGCTGCCGCCCGACGGATGGACGCGTTGCTACGGCCTCGCGCTCGACCTCCATGTGGGCGCAGCCGAGATCGCCGGCCAGCGCGGCGATGCGCCACGCCTCGAACAACTCGCACGCGCGATCGAGACCCATGCCGCCGCCTTGCTCGACAGAGTGCGTCTGTACGAGATCCGGATTCATTTCGAGATTGCCCACAACCGCTTTCCCCAGGCCCTCGAAATCGCGCTGGAAGTGCTGGCCCTGCTCGGCGTGGCGCTGCCGAATGCCCCCGACCAGGCGGCCTGCACGCGCGAGCTCAGGCAAACCCGCTCCCGACTCGCCCACATGAGCGATGAAGCCGTGCTGGCGCTCGCACCAATGAAGGAACCGCGCATCCTAGCGGCGCTGCCGATCCTCGGCAGCCTTTTCGGGGTGGTGAAGTTTTCGAGCTCGTCGTTGCGGCCCTTGGTCACCGCGCGCCAGGTGGCGCTGAGCCTTCGCCACGGCCTCACCGAATGGGCCGCGCCCGCCTTTGCCGGCTATGGCGGCGTGTTGTGCGGCCACCTCGATGCGATCGAGGAGGGTTACCGGGTGGGCTGTCTGGCATTGAAACTGAATGAACAACGGGGTTCGGCACTGACCCGCCACAAGACGGCGACGCTGTTCAACATTTATGTGCGCCACTACAAGGAACCGCTGCGCGATTGCCTCGGCGCCCTGCGCGATGCCTACCACCTCGCCAGCGAGCATGGCGACATGGAGTACGCAGCCTACAGCCTGGCCGGTCGCATTCAGTTTGCCTTTCCGCTGATCACCGGACTTGCCGGTCATGCCCACGAACTCGCTCAGCAGATCGAGGCACTGCGCCAGACGGGGCAGAAGCAGTCACTGCAATACTCGGTCATGACCCTCCAGGCGGTCACCATCCTGCAGGGTTCCGGCGGTGAGCCGATTCGACTGCATGGCGAGCACTACCATGGCGAAGCGATGCTGGCCGAACACCGTCGCGAGAACCACCGCACCGCGATCTGCCTGCATCATTTTTATGATGCCGTGCTCAAGCTGCTGTTCGGCGCGCATGAAGCAGCCGAGGCAGCATGCCGCGAGGGTGAGGAGTTTCTGCCGTATGTCTCGGCAACCTTCACCGCCACCTGGTTCCAGTTCATCCACGCACTGGCATTGCTGCGTTGCAAGGCGCCTGCAGATACCACCACCCGGCGTGCCGGCATGAGCCGGGTGTGCGCCATCCTCAGGCAGATTCAGCATCTGGCGCGCCACTGCCCCGACAACTTCGCGCACCAGGTGACACTGATCGAGGCCGAGCTCGCCCGGGTCAGCGGTAAGCGCATCGCGGCGCTCGACCTCTACGACCAGGCAATTGCCGGCGCCGAGCGCAACGGCTTCATGCTCGAGGCAGCTCATGCCTGCGAACTTGCTGCACTCTTCCACCGCGACGATGGCCGCCAGATGATCGCAAACGCCTATCTCGAACAGGCCTATCGGCGCTTTCAAACCCTCGAGGCCAATGCCAAGCTTGCACAGATGCAGGCCAGCTACGGCCTGCCGTTCGACGGGGCTGCCGATCTGGCGCCCGTCGATTCGTCCCGGACGAACGCCCGCCCCGACCTCGCCCCCCTGTCCGACCAGGCCATCGAGGTCTCGTCGGTGATCGCGGCCTCGCAGGCGATCTCCGACGAGATCGTGCTCGACCGCCTGCTGGCACGCCTGATGGCGCTGGCGCTGGCGAACGCCGGCGCCCAGCGTGGGGTGATGGTGATGAGCCGCGGCGGGCGGCTGTTCATCGAAGCCGAAGCGCATATCGACCAGCCGTGGCGCCGGCTCGAACCTCTCGCGCTGGAAGACGCCACCGACCGCGTGCCGGCGAGCATCATCACCTATTGCGCTCGCAGCAAGGAAGCCGTAGTGCTTGGCGATGACGGTGAACACGAGTTCTTCAAGCTCGATCCGTTCATTGCACGGCACCGGCCACGCTCGGTGCTGTGCCTGCCGATCGTCTATCACGGCGACCTGACCGCGGCGCTTTATCTCGAACATGCCGGCAGCGGCAGCATATTCGATCACCATCGGCTGGAGACGCTCAAGATCCTGTTGGCACAGGCGGCGATCTCGATCGAGAACGCCAAGCTCTACGAGAGCCTGCAACGCTCCGAAGGCGAATACCGGTCGCTGTTCGAGCATGCCGTCGAAGGCATCTTCCGGGTCAGCCCGCAGGGCAGTTTCGTGTCGACCAACCCGGCACTGGTCAGTCTGCTCGGCTACCCCTCGGCGCAGGCATTCATGAACGAGGTCACCGATGTGGCTCGCCAGTGCTTTCTCGACCCGCACGAACTGCGCCGCTTTCTCGGCGCGCTAAACCTCAATAACCGCGTGATCAACTTCGAGACTCGCTGGCGCCATCGTGACGGCAACCCGGTGGACGTCTCGATCTCGGCACGACGGGTCCGCGATGCCGAAGGGCGGCTGTTGTTTTATGAGGGCTCGATCACCGACATCAGCGAACGCAAGGCACGAGAGCACGCCGAGCGCGCACTCGACAAGGCCGAGGCGGCCAGCGAGGCCAAGAGCCACTTCATCGCCACCATGAGCCATGAAATCCGCACGCCGCTCAACGGCATCCTGGGTATGGCGCAACTGATGCTTCGATCGGCGCTGGACGACACTCAGCGCGAGCGCGTGGCCGCCATTCATCGCAGCGGTCAGTCGCTGTTGGCGATTCTCAACGACGTGCTCGACCTGGCCAAGATCGAAGCCGGCCAGATGACGCTCGAAACCCGCCCGTTCTCGCCGCGCTCGCTCGTGGCCGAAATCGTGCCCATGCTCGAGTCGATCGCCGCCGAGCGACGCCTGGCGCTGCATGTCGAGATCGCCCCCGCGTGCCCCGAACATGTGATCGGCGATCCACGCGCGCTGACCCAGATTCTCATGAACCTTGCCAACAACGCGCTCAAATTCACCGAACGCGGGCATGTGGCGATCAGGCTGGGCCACGAGGCGCTCGCGCAGCAGCGTCATCGCTTGCACTTCGAGGTCGAGGACACCGGCATCGGCGTTCCGCCCTCGGCCCAGGAGCACATCTTCGAGCATTTCGGCCAGGCCGACAGCTCGATTTCACGCCGCTTCGGGGGCACCGGGCTGGGCCTGGCAATCTGTCGTCAGCTGGTCACGCTGGCGGGTGGTCGGATCGGGTTCGCAAGCACCCCGGGAGAAGGCAGCCGCTTCTGGTTCGAGATCGATTTCACCGCAGCCGCAGCACCCGATGCCGCTTTGGCGCCGCCGCGCGTCGCAAGTGGGCCGCTGCGCATCCTGCTGGTCGAGGATGTCGAGATCAATCAGCAGGTGGCCTGCGGTCTCCTCGAATCCGAGGGTCATCGGGTCACGGTCGCGAGCGACGGCGAAACCGCGCTGTGCCTGCATGACACCCACGACTATGACCTGGTGCTGATGGACCTGCACCTGCCGGGCATGGACGGCCTCACGACCACGCGGCGCATGCGCGCCCATGCGCTCGTACCCAAGGCGAACGTGCGGATCATTGCCCTGACCGCAGCACTCGCAGCGGCGGATGTAGACGCCTGCCGTCAGGCCGGCATCGATGCGGTGCTCGCCAAGCCACTGGATTTCTGCGAGTTGCAGGATCTGCTCGCCGGCGGCCAGGCACAATTGCGCCCGCAACTCATTCCCGGCGCACAAGCCCTGGCCGACCCGCACCTCGACGCCAGCTTGGTACGCCAACACCGCGCGATGCTCGGCGACGAGCGTTTCACCGATCTGGTCAATACCCTGCGCAGCCAGTGCGACGCGTTGCTGAACCAACTCGAGGCCGAAAGCGTGCCGCAGTCCCAGGGCAAGATCCTGCACAAGCTCGTCGGCGCCTGCAGCAATTTCGGCCTGCAGCGCGCCGCCCATGCCTTGCGCGAGGTTGAAGGCGACGCCGACCACAACGATATTCGCCACAGGCTTACCAGCCTGCGCCCGCTGTTACACGACAGTCTGAATGAACTCGCACGCCCATATTGAGCGGCGACGCAATCCGGAAATTCGGGATGAGCTGACGTTCGGTCCCAAGCTGAGCAACCCTGGCTTGGGTACCTCGTGGTGTAGGCGAGGATTTATACCTAAATTTCTGAAGTTATCAATTTATTGTAACTTATCTAACTTTTATATAAACTTTGTCCCATGGACCCTATTCGCAATCCCTTTTCTCCCGGAGCCGGCACGCCCCCTCCGGAACTTGCAGGCCGTGACGAACTGCGAGAATCGCTGCGTATAGCGCTTGAACGCGCCCGAATCGGGCGTTCCGCCAAGAGCGCCATGCTTGTCGGACTACGCGGCGTGGGAAAGACCGTACTCCTCGATCGCGTGCGAGAGGATGCTGAAGCAGCCGGCATCCATACCGTCCGGATCGAGGCACCCGAAGGTCGCTCACTTCCAGCACTACTTGCACCGCAACTGCGCCAAGCCCTCTTGCGCATGAGTCAAATCGCGGCCGCCAGGGATTATGCGGTGCGTGGCCTAAGAGCATTGGCGGGGTTTGCCGGCAAGCTCAAAGTCACGTTCGGCGACATCGAGGTTGGGCTTGATTACGACCCCGAACCTGGATTGGCCGACAATGGCGACCTCGAGCACGACCTCCAGGCGCTTTTCGAGCAGGTCGGTCTGGCGGCAAAGTCAGCCAACACCGCATTGGCCATCTTCATTGACGAGTTGCAGTATGTCGAAGAGCCACAACTGGCCGCTCTGATTACCGCGATGCATCGTACCGAACAGCGGCAATTACCGGTGGTGTTGGTCGGCGCTGGTCTGCCCCAATTACGAGGCCGAATGGGCAATGCGAAGTCATACGCCGAAAGGCTATTTGACTTTCCCACCATCGGCCCCCTCCCTGCGGCAGCGGCAAGGCTTGCCATCGAAAAGCCACTCGAGAACGAAGGGGTCGGCATCACTGCCGACGCTCTGAGCCAGATCCTGCAGGTCACCCAAGGCTACGCCTATTTTCTTCAGCAATGGGGAAGCCACACTTGGCGCGCAGCCCAGTCATCGCCGATAGGCATTGACGATGTAAATATCGCTTCTGTAACGGCTGTTGCTGCATTGGACGAAAGCTTCTTCCGGGTTCGATTCGACCGGCTGACACCGAAAGAGAAGAAGTATCTCCGCGCCATGGCAGAGCTGGGGGCCGGTCCACATAGATCAGGCGATATCGCAGGCTGTTTCAACGCGGACGTTTCTTCGCTTGCGCCGACGCGGAGCTCCCTGATCGCCAAGGGTATGGTGTGGAGCCCGAATCACGGCGACACAGCCTTCACGGTACCAATGTTCGATGAGTTCATGCAGCGCATAATGCCGGGCGATGACTGGCGGTAGGTCGGTATCTTGTAATTCTTTACGTGCGATCAGCACCACGCCCGGACGAACCGGGCGGGCGC
>JAEUNS010000340.1 GCA_016790005.1 Zoogloeaceae bacterium | reverse complement strand
TTCCACGCGCATTCTTGGGCGGCGACAGATCCACCGACGGGGCGGTGCCTGCCGACGAGTCGGCAAGTCGCCCGACCAAGCGATCGCCATCGAGGCCGAGGTGACGTGCATAGTTGCGCAGGAATCCGCGCACGAAAGCCCTGCCCGGCAACAGATCGAAACGCTCCAGCTCCAGCGCCTCGACCTGCTTCGGTGCAAGCTTGAGTGAATGCGCCACATCGAGCAGCGTTTCACCCCGTGCCTCACGCGCGTTACGCAAGGCATTGCCGATCGAAAGGGCCGCTGCCGCATCCAGTGCGGAGGCTTCTTCGTACTTGTAGTCGCTCACTCGAAAAGTCCCTGCATCATTGCCTTGTATTCGGGCGAATTGCCGAAACGCCCGCTCAACTGCGCCGCATAGCTTGCTTCGGATTCACGGTTGCCCAGCCGGCGCTCGGTTCGCAGCCCCAGCCACACTGTCTCGGCCGTGGGCTCACGGCGCTGGTGGAACTCCACCAGTTGCTGGCGCGCACCGAGAAAGTCACCCTGTCGGTATTCGATCTGCGCAAGCTGGAAACGTGCCTGCGAATTTCCCGGATCAAACGACAACGCGCGCCGAAACTGCTCGGCAGCAGCGGTATCGTCGCGCATCCGAACAAAGCACAAACCGGCATTGGTGTGCGCCCGCCCGGGATGGCGATAGTAAGGATTGCGCGCGGCCGCCAGCAGGCGTTGCAGCCCCTCCTGCTCCTGACCATTCACACACTGAAACCAGCCGAAGCTGTTGTTAATCTCCGGATCCCGGGGTGCAAGCGATAACGCGCGGTTGAAGTTCTCGCGGGCAAGCTGATTGTCTTCCAGGAACATGTAGATGAGGCCCAGCAGGTGATAGGCGGGCGCGTAAGCGGAATCATGAGCAAGCGCCACCTTGGCTTCATCGAGGGCAACATCGAAGCGCCCGATCTCGAAATAGGCCATGCCGAGCTCGGCACTGATCTTTGCCCGTGCTTGCGCCGGGTTGGCGGCGGGCGTATCCGACACCGGACGATCGGCGCCCGTGTCGACTCTCGGCCCTGACACCCCGGCGCAACCCGTCGCGAGCGCCACCAGCAATGCCAGCACTCCGTTACGAACCATGTGCTGCATCAATCCGCCCCCCCCTGTTTGACCAAACGCAGCGTACGCCGGGTCTTGTCGAGCACCTGCCCTGCCAGCTGACCACAGGCGGCATCGACATCGTCGCCACGCGTCTTGCGGGTAGTCGTCACGATTCCGGCGTCGCTCAGTATGCCCGCAAAGCGCCGGATCCGCTCGGACGAAGAACGCTGGAAGCCCGAATTGGCAAACGGATTGAACGGTATCAGGTTGAATTTGCATGGAACATCGCGCACCAGCGCAAGCAATGCTCGCGCGCAGTTGTCGCTGTCATTGACGCCGTCCAGCATCACGTATTCGAAGGTCACGAAATCTCTGGGGGCACGCTCGAGATAGCGCTGACAAGCCGCCATCAGCGCACGCAAGGGATACTTCTGATTGATCGGCACGAGACGGTCGCGCAGCGCATCGTCGGGCGCATGCAGCGACACCGCGAGCGCCACCGGACATTCATCGCGCAGGCGGTCCATGGCCGGAACGATTCCGGATGTGGACACAGTGACCCGTCGACGAGACAGGCCGTAGGCATTGTCGTCGAGCATTAGGCGTAGCGCCGTCACAACGTTGTCGAAGTTGGCCAGGGGCTCGCCCATGCCCATCATCACCACGTTGCTGATCACCCGGCCATTTACTGGTGGGTCGTCGCCATCGAAACGGGCGTCGTCATCCTCGTCGGTGGCTGCGCCCAACAATTTGTTGGCAAGCCATAACTGCCCGACGATCTCGCCGGCGGAAAGATTGCGGTTGAAACCCTGCTTGCCGGTAGAACAAAAAGCGCAATCAAGGGCGCACCCAGCCTGCGAAGAGATGCACAGAGTGCCGCGGCTTCGCTCCGGGATGAACACCGTTTCGACCGCGTTGCCGTTGCCGACATCGAGCAACCACTTGCGGGTGCCATCGGACGACAATGAATCCTTGACCGGCTGCGGCGCTCGCACGCATGCCTCGGCCTGCAGGCGCGCGCGCAGAGCCTTGGCAACATCGGTCATGTTGTTGAAATTGTCGCAGGCTTCGCGATGAATCCAGCGCAGCACCTGACGGGCACGAAAAGGCTTCTCACCCCGCTCGGCAAACCAGGCGACCAGACCTTCCGCATCGAATTCGAGAAGATTGACGGGCGCGTTCATCCGGATTCCACGAAAAACCTGCCCGGCGTACACACCGGCCTGCGGCATGTACCCGAGCGATTTTGAATCAACTGCTCAGCGGGAATAAACGTTCATCCCCGGGAAGAAGAATGAGATCTCGACCGCGGCGGTCTCGGCCGCATCCGAACCGTGCACCGCATTGGCATCGATCGAATCAGCGAAATCGGCGCGAATAGTGCCCGCATCGGCCTTCTTGGGGTCGGTTGCACCCATCAATTCGCGGTTCTTGGCGATTGCGCCTTCGCCTTCGAGCACCTGGATCATTACCGGACCCGAAGTCATGAAGCTGACGAGATCCTTGAAGAAGGGGCGCTCCTTGTGCACGGCGTAGAACTGGCCGGCCTCCTGGGTCGAAAGATGCGCCATACGCGCGGCGATGACCTTGAGTCCAGCGTCTTCAAAGCGCTGGTAGATCTTGCCGATGACGTTCTTGGCGACGGCGTCGGGCTTGATGATTGAAAGCGTGCGTTCAATTGCCATGAAACTGTTCTCCGATTGCGGATGTGTCAATGAAATCAAACCCGGGAGTGTAGCAGCAAACCTACCGATGCATGCAAGGCCATGAGTAAGCGTACATATCGGCCGCCACGACACCGACCGACCACAGCGGATCGCTCACCTGATTGCACCGCCGGGATCGAAGCCTGTTTCGGCATAGATCCGCCTGATCAGATCCGCGCCGATGCGCGGTGCCATGCGTGCGTGAACCGGCAAAAGCGCATCCCTGAACGCCTGCCGGCCCGCTGCGTCGAGCTGATGGATCTCGGTCGTGCCGGCCGCGCGCACTAGCGCGATTGCGCGTTCGTTTTCCTCACGCGCGATCCGGTTTGCGTACTCACTGGCTTCTTTAAGCGCCTGCTCGAGCTGGCGTCTGATTGCGCGCGGCAACCCGTCCCAGAACTTGCGGTTGGTGATCACCATGTAGCCCAGATAACCATGCTCGGTCAGGGTGATGTGCTTTTGAACCTCGTGCATATGCTGACTGTAGAGATTCGAGTGCGGATTTTCGGTGCCGTCGACGACCCCGATCCGCAGTGCATCATAAACCTCTGAAAAGGCCATCATCTGTGGAATCGCGCCGAGCGCCAGCATCTGCTCCTCAAGCACACGCGAAGACTGGATGCGCATGCGCTTGCCACTCAGGTCTTCCGGTTTCAAGATCGGCGTATTGGCCGAAAACGACTTGAAGCCGTTGTTCCAGAACGCTAGCCCCTTGATCCCCCGCGAACCCAGCGAATCAAGCAACTGCTGCCCGATCGGCCCGTTGGTGACCCGCTCCAGCGACACCTCGTCGTCGAAGATGTAAGGCAGGTCGAAAACCTCGAACTCCGGCAAACCGAGCATGCCGAACTTTGCAAGCGAGGGCGCGAGCATCTGCACCGCACCAAGCTGCAAGGCCTCGAGTTCGTCCCGGTCCTTGTAAAGGGTGCTGTTGGGGTGCACCTCGACCAGCACCCGGCCTGCGGTCAGTTCCTCCGCTCGGCGCTTGAAGAATGCGGCGGCCTTGCCCTTTGGGGTATCCTCTGCCACCACATGGCTGAACCGAATCACGATCGGATCGGCCGCCTGCCCCGCACGCGGGACCGCAATGGTGATTGCTGCAAGAACAATGACCAGCATCCAGACTTTCATTCATAGTCCTCCGAAGCTTCGGCGACCATCCGGGCAGCGTACGGTCGAATTTGTCTTTTTGCGATTATCACCCGACACTTCGTCCGCCGGGCGCAGCTTTTTGTCGGTCCGGCCCGCGCGAGGCCGCGCATGAGTCGCTCCCGATCAGCACGCGTATGCGGTGCCGCACAATGGCAACTGGTTCTTCCCTACGTTGCGCTGGCCCTGTTTCTGGGGCTGATCGGTACCCTTGTGTGGCTCACCCGGAGTCATGACGCGGACAACCAGCGCTCGACCCTGATCAACGACGTCTTGTGGCTCGAGCAGAACCTGCGCTTTCTGTTCGACCGAAATGCGGCCCATCTCGCCCAACTGGGACCGGAACTCGCCGACGCCACGCTCTCGACCGCAACCGAGGGCAAGCTGCGGCGACTGCTCACGACCGAGAGCGGACTCAATCGCATCATCCTGCTCGACGCCGAAGGCAAGGTGCGCGCCGCCCGCCCGCCGATGAGCGAAGACCATCTGATCGGGGAGTCAAGCGGCGCCGTGCCGGCCGAGTCGATCTTTCGCCTCGCCAGGAGCCTCGGTCGGCCAGTCTATGGTCCGACGTACGAGATCGCCGGCGGTTCGCATCATTTTGAAGTACATGTGCCGATTTATACGGGCAGCGGCTTGACGGGCGTGATAGTGGGAATCTATTCGCTCCAGGATCTGATCGCGCGCGAGTCGCCCTGGTGGTTCTCGGAACGCTATCGGGTCAGCGTGACCGACGCAGATGGCCGTGAGCTGGCCGCGAAATCGCGCGTCGCCCCGCTGTCCAATGCGCTAGCCTACACGATCGCCTTCGACCCCCCGGGCCACGGCTTGATGCTGCAGATTACCGCCTATCAGGGCGCCCTGCGGTGGACGCCGATTCTGCTCGCAGCGTCGATCGTGCTGCTGGCGGCGATCATCGTATGGAGCATCTGGCAGTTGCGCCGTCAGCTTCTGCGCCGCCAGACGGCCGAGCAGGCGCTGCGGCGCGAGACCCAGTTTCGCAAGGCCATGGAAGACTCTCTGCTTACGGGCCTTCGCGCGCGCGATCTCAGTGGCAAGGTGACTTATGTCAACCCATCGTTCTGCCAGATGGTCGGCTTCGATGCGGACGAACTGATTGGCCGCATGCCCCCCATGCCCTACTGGGATCCCGAGCTTCTCGACCGCACCCAGGAGATCCACAACCTTATTCTGGCTGGCAACGCACCCCGCGAGGGGGTTGAACTGCAGTTGCGGCGCAAGGATGGCAGCCGGATCGACGCGATGATCTTCGAGGCCCCCCTGATCGACTCCGAGGGTCGCCACGCCGGCTGGATGGGCTCGGTGCTGGACATCACCGAGCAGAAGCGCGCACGTGAGTTCACCCACCAACAGGAGGAACGGCTGCAGGCAACGTCACGCCTGGTGACCATGGGCGAGATGGCCTCGACCCTGGCGCATGAGCTCAACCAGCCCTTGGCGGCGATCTCGAGCTACAACAGCGGCTGCCTCAACCGGCTCTCGGACGACGATATCGATGTGGTCGAGTTGCGCGACATACACGAAAAGATTGCCCGCCAAGCCAAGCGCGCGGGCGAGATCGTGAGACGCGTACACGCCTTCGTGCGACGCTCGGAGCCCAAGCGCGAGCTGGTCGATCTTGCTGCGATTCTGCGCGATGCGGTCGCGCTCATGGAGGCCGACATCAACAAGCGGGTAATGACCGTCCAACTCGACCTTGGCGATCGGCTACCCGATATCGAGGCCGACCCGCTGATGATCGAACAAGTCATCGTGAATCTGGTTCGCAATGCCATGGACGCGATGCGCGACAACCCCCGCGACCGCCGCACCGTCACGATCAGCAGCCGCGAAGAGG
>JAEUNS010000324.1 GCA_016790005.1 Zoogloeaceae bacterium | reverse complement strand
ATTGGTCTCGACCTCGCCACCACACAGCGCGGTCGCGGCGGCACGCGCCACCCGGTAGTCGTGCTCGGAAATGAAGCCGCCTTCGGCCATGTTGAGCAGCATCATCTCGCAGGTCGCAATCCCGTTGCGACCTGCGACGGTCACCCTGGGGTTGGGCAACGGGGGTCGGTAGCCTGAGCTTGCCAATGCGCGCGCACGCCGGATCGCAACGTAAAGAAGCTCGTGAGGATTGAACAGGATATCGTCGGCGTCGCGGGCGAAGCCCAGCCTGACCGCCTCGATCGCCCCCTTGGCGACGGTCGCCATCGCGATGGTCTGGAAACTCGTCTGGATGAACGGAAACACGTCGCCTCCGGCCGCCCGATCAGCGAGCCGATGCGCCTGCAGCGCAAACTCCTTGCAACCACCACCCGCCGGCAGCAATCCGACGCCCGCTTCGACCAGCCCCACATAAGACTCGAGCGCCATCACCCGATGGGTCGCGTGCATCACGAACTCGCAGCCCCCGCCCAGCGCCATGCCCTGAACCGCTGCGACCACCGGCACTTGCGCATGCTTGAGCATCATCGCGACATCCTGAAAGCGGGCCACCGTGCGCTCCAGCCGGTCGAACTCGCCCGCCCGACAGGCTTCGCCTACCTGCTGCAGGTTGGCCCCTACGGCAAATGGCGCCTCGTGCCAGATCACCAGACCATCGAGTTCGCGCTCGGCCCGTTCGATCACCTCGACGAGGCCGTCGAGCACCTCGTTGCCGATCGCATGCATCTTCGACTTGAACGAAACGATGCCGATCCGTGCATCCTGATCCGGGCGCAACCACAGCCGCACCCCGTCGCTCTCCCACAGCGTGACGCCGAATTCACGCACATCCTCGCCAAAGACCCGCTCGGGGTAGAGCTGGCGCCGGTATACGCCCAGATCGGAACGCGGGCGAAGTGATCCACGCTGCGCCGAATAAGACCCCGACGCCTCGTGCACCCCGGTGCGCGCAAAAACCCAATCCGGCAGCGGAGCCGCGCTCATGCTCACGCCGGCGGCGATGTCGGCTTCGATCGCGCTTGCAATCGTGGCCCAACCCGCCGCCTGCCAGGTCTCGAATGGGCCCTGCGCCCAGCCGAAACCCCAGCGCATCGCGAGATCGACATCGCGGGCGTTGTCGGCAATCGTCCCGAGATGTACCGCACAATAGTGAAATACATCGCGAAAGATCGCCCACAGCAACTGCGCCTGCGGATGGCTGCTTGCCCTCAGCTGGGCAAAACGTGCGGCCGGATCGCGGTTCTTGAGGATCTGCGTGAGCTCGGGCGCGATCTCGCCCGCGGCGGGGCGATAGTCCTGCAAGGCGAGGTCCAGCACCCGGATCTCGCGCCCCTCCTTGCGATAGATTCCGGCGCCCGACTTCTGCCCGAGGGCCCCCTTCGCGATCAGGCCCGCAAGCCATTCGGGCTGGCGAAAATGTGGGAGCCAGGGATCATCTGCCAGTGTCGCCTGCATGGTGCCGACCACATGCGCCAGGGTGTCGAGCCCGACGACATCTGCGGTACGGAAGGTGGCGCTCTTCGGTCGGCCGATCGCTGGCCCGGTCAGGGCATCGACCTCGTCGAAGCCCAGCCCCAGGCGAGCGGTGTGGTGCATGACCGCCAGAATCGAGAATACCCCCACCCGATTCGCGACGAAATTGGGTGTGTCACGCGCCCGCACGATCGACTTGCCCAGGCGGGTGGTGAGCCAGGTCTCGAGCGCATCGACCATCGACGCATCGGTTTGCGCGGTCGGGATCAACTCCACCAGCGGCATGTAGCGCGGCGGGTTGAAGAAGTGGATGCCACAGAAGCGCGACCTGAGCGCCTGCGGCATGCCCGCGGCGAGACTGGCGATCGACAGGCCCGAGGTGTTGGTGGCGAAGATCGCATCACGGCGGATGAAGGGCGCGACCCTGGCGTACAGGTCAAGCTTCCATTCCATTCGCTCGGCAATCGCCTCGATGATCAGGTCGCATTCGGCGAGTCGCGCGAGATCGCTGGCGTAATTGGCCGGCTCGATGTGCATGCCGCGATCGCGCGCCGCCAGCGGCGCCGGCTCGAGCTTCGCGAGCCCTGCCAGCGCCTTGTCGGCGATCGCATTGGGCACGCCGTCTGCGCCGGGCAGATCGAACAGAATCACCGCCACCTCGGCATTCGCGCAGTGGGCGGCAATCTGCGCACCCATCACGCCAGCCCCTAGCACGGCGACCTTGCGGATATTCAAGTTGCTCACGATTTGCTCCTCCCAGTGTTTTTATCGCTGCCGGCACGCAGTGTAAAACGCGCCGGGCATGCGTTTCATTCGCTTGGAATGGGTCTCTTGCGGCCCTTGTCGTCGACCGCCACGTAGGTCAGCGTGGCTTCGGTAACCTTGACCACGACCGGGTTTTCCGGGTCGCGCTCGGCATAGACCTCGACGTCGACCGTTACCGAAGTGCGGCCGGCGGAGCGTACCTCGGCATAGAAGCTCACCAGGTCGCCCACCGAAACCGGCTGCTTGAACAGGAACGAGTTCACCGCAATGGTCGCAACCCGGCACTTGGCGCGCCGGCGCGCCGGAATCGCGCCGGCGATGTCGACCATCGCCATGATCCAGCCGCCAAAGACGTCACCCGAGGGGTTGAGATCGGCTGGCATCGTCATCACCCGCAAGGCGGGCTGTTTGTGCTCCGGCAAGGCTGCCGGAGTTTGATTGGAATCGGTCATCTTCTGTCTCTCCAACAATGGGGGGCTACGGTATCGCTACGGTATCATCAGGCGAGCGCCTGCCGGCACCAGGCTGCGCGGAAAGCGCGCAGGCATGCGCATGCAGCGGACCGCCCGAGAACGGCGCATAGCCGGTACCGAAGATGATCCCCGCATCGGCCAGGTCCGCATCGGCGACGACCCCGTCTTCGACCAGGCGTTGCGCCGCGGCGAGCAGCGGCGCAACGATACGCTCGGCCAGGCCCGCCGTGACTTCAGCGCTCACCTGTGCCCGAACCGGTTTGCCATTCTCCCAGCGGTAGAAGCCCCGTCCGGTCTTCTTGCCCAACTGACCGGCCTCGAAGCGGCTCAGCAACGCACGTGGTGCTTCCGATTGGGTATCGCCGGTCAATGCCCGGCCTGCGGCCACTGCGATGTCGAGCCCCACCGTGTCTGCCAGTTCGATCGGGCCCATCGGCATGCCGAATGCCACCAGCGCAGCGTCGATCGATTCGGGTGCCATGCCCTCATCGACACAGCGCAAGGCCTCGAGCATATAAGGCCCGAGTACCGCGTTGACCAGGAAGCCCGGCGCCGACCGGACCGGTAGCGGCAGCTTGTCGAGACTGCGCACGAAGGCCGCCGCCTGCTGCTGAAGTGCCGCGTCGGTGTTCGCACCTGCCACGACCTCGACCAGCGGCATCTGGGCAACCGGATTGAAGAAGTGAATGCCGACCAGTCGCTCGGGGTTTGCGAGCACGCTGGCGACATCCTCGATGCGCAGGCTGGAGGTGTTGGTCGCGAGCAAGGCGTCCGGCCGGGCCCGCGCCTCGAGTCCGGCAAACAGCGCATGCTTCGCCTCGAGATTCTCGGAGATGGCCTCGATGATCACGTCGGCATGCGCCACTCCCGAACCGTCCGGATCGGGGATCAGGCGATCGAGCGCGAAGCGCTGGGCGCGCACATCCCCCCTGTGCTTGCGCTCGAACAGCTTTGCGGCACGCGCGATCGCCGGGGCGATCCTGGCCACGGTTTGGTCCTGCAACGTCACGGTCAGACCACGCAGCGCACAGAGCGCGGCGATGTCACCGCCCATCACGCCCGCCCCCACCACATGCACATACCGCGGCGCGAAGACGACGTCCTTTCCGAACCCCTTAAGGCGGTCTTGCAGCAGAAACACCCTGATCAGGTTTCTTGCGGTCGGCGAGCCGAAAATCGACGCCAGCGAGGCGGGATGATCCGTCGGCACCGCGAGTGCATTACCGCCAAAACCGGCCCAGATGTCGATGACGGCCCATGGCGCCGGGTAGTGCTCCCTGCGTGCCTTGGCCGCGAGTTGTTCGCGCGCCTTCTTCGCCACCAGCGGCTTGAGGGGGCCATTCATGAGCCGCTGGATCAGCGTCGGGCTGTGGCGCGGTTGACCGGACAGCACCAGCATGTTTGCGGCATTCTCCATCACCCGCACCGGCACACATACGTCCGCCAGGCCCAGCTTCTTAGCCTTGCGCGCATCGACACTGCGACCGCTGAGCATCAGGTCGAGCGCTGCACCCGGTCCGATCAGCGTGGGCAGGCGCAGCATGCCGCCCCAGGCTGGCACGATGCCCAGCATCACTTCCGGCAGGGCGAGGCGGGTGCCGGGCTCGTCGACCACGATGCGGTAGCGGCATGCCAGCGAGAGCTCCAGGCCGCCCCCCATGCAGTGTCCGCGAATCAGCGCCAGCGTTGGAAACGGCAGGCGCGCGAGCCAGTTGAACAGCGACCAACCCCGCTCGACCAACTCGCGCGCGGCCTCAGCTGACCCGATGCGGGTGAACTCGTCGATGTCGGCACCAGCAATGAATCCTGCGGGCTTGGCCGAGGCGATCACCAGGCCGCGCGGCGGCGCCTGTTCGAGCGCCGCGAACACGTTCGCCAACTCATCGAGCACCGCGCGCGACAAGGTGTTGGTGCTGGAACCCGCCTTGTCGAGTTGCAGCCACACCACGCCGTCCGGGTGACGCACGACAACAAGATGCTGATATGAGCTGTTCATCGCATCGTCTCCACCAACATCGCGCCACCCTGGCCACCGCCTATGCAGATGCCTGCGAGCCCGCGCCTGAGCCCGTCGCGGCGCAGGCTGGCGAGCAGATGCAACACGATGCGCGCACCGCTCGCCCCCACCGGGTGGCCGAGCGCGATCGCACCGCCATCGACATTCAGGCGCCCGGTGTCGATCATGCCTACCGGCTGGTCGAGACCGAAATGCTCGCGACAATAGACCTCGTCATCCCAGGCACGCCGGCACGCGATAACCTGAGCCGCAAAGGCTTCGTTGATCTCGAATCGATCGATGTCGGCCAGCGACAGACCCTGCCGGCTCATGATCGGCGTCATCGCATGGATCGGGCCCAGGCCCATCTGTGCCGGATCCAGCGCGGCCCACTGGCTGTCGATGATCTCGCCGAGCGGCACCAGGCCATGGCGCTCGAGCGCCGCTTCGGAAGCAAGGACCAGCCATGCCGCGCCGTCGCTGATCTGCGAGCTGTTGCCCGGGGTCACGCGACCATATTTGCGATCGAAGAAGGGTTTGAGACGCGCAAGGTTTTCCTCCGAGGAGTCACGCCGCACCCCGTCGTCGAACTCGTAAACCTTGCCATCGCGGTCGATCAGCGGAAGGACTTCGGCGAAATGGCCGCCATCCTGGGCTGCGACAACGCGCAGGTGACTCTCGACGGCGAAGCGGTCCATGTCGTCGCGCGCGATATCGAAGAAATGCGCCAGGTTTTCGGCCGTCTGCCCCATCAGTTGCCCCACGATCGGGTCGGTCAACCCCTTCATGATGCCCAGCACCGGGGCGAGATGCCCTGGCCGAAAGCGGCGCAACACCGCCAAGCGGGCAGCGATGCCCTTCGCTGCATACCAATCCGCCAGAAAATGCACCATCGCATCCGAGAACAGAACCGGCGCGCGCGACAGCGCATCTACACCACCGGCCAGCACCAGCTCGGATCTACCCAGGCGAATGTTGACCAGGGCCGAGTCGAGCGCCTGCATGCCGCTCGCACAATTGCGCATCACCGTCCAGCCGGGCACACGGTGGCCACAGCCCATGCGCAGTGCCACCACCCGGCCAATATTCACCTCGTCGGGCGACGGGCTTGCGCAGCCAAGGATCACCTCGTCCAGCTGATCTGGCGCAAAACGCTGGCGACAGAGCAGGCCCGTGCCGGCAGCGGTCGCCAGGTCGGACGCCGAGAACGGGCCGGGGCGATTGCGCGACTTGAGAAAGGGTGTTCGCGCACCATCCACAATGAACACTCTGCGCATCTTGCCCTCCATTCAGACCACCGCCTGCGGCGACGCTTCGCCTTGCCGGGCGCCAGCGGCACGCGCCTTGCTCAGATCGAGGTCGAACGGGAAGTCGTCCACCCGGATGACCTTGTCGCGCAACTGGTTGCGGCGCTCGATCAGCCCGAACTCCTCTTCGCTGATAAGGCCTTCGGCGCGGGCCTGCGCCCAGGCCACATCGACCTGCCCGGTGAGGTTGAGCGCAGGCGTGAACCGACCCTGCTTGCGGGCAAGCTTCAGCTTTGCTTCGACAGGTTCGGCATCGACGGTAGCCTGCAGCGCGGCTTCGAGGGCACCCACGGGCTGCTCGAGATCCGTCGGCAGGTGAACAGCGGCCGTCAGGCGGTCGCGCGCAGCCGATGGCGTGATCAGCAGGCTTGCGACCTCGTGCCCGAGGCGGTCAGACGGTACGTGATAGGGACGCCCGAGCGGGAAGACGACGAGCCGACGCAAGAGAAAGGCAAAAAGGCGGTTCGGGAAGTTCGCAATCACCCCCTCGAAGGCGTTTTGCGCCTTGAACATCGCATCCCAGATCGCCCAGTGCATCAGCGGCGCATCGGCCGCCTGGCGGCCTTCGGCCTCGTAGCGCCTGAGGGTCGCGCTGGCCAGATACATCAGCGACAGAATGTCGCCCAGGCGTGCCGAGAGTTTCTCCTTGCGCTTGAGCGCCCCCCCCATGGTGCCCATCGAGATGTCGGCGATGAACGCAAAGGCGGCCGAGAACCGTGTGAGCTGCTGGTAATAGCGTCGCGTCTCGGGTGCAACGCCTGCCGGCACCGTCACGAAGTGCGATCCGGTGAGCCCCATCACCATCGCCCGCGCTGCGCTCGAAACCGAATAGCCGACATGCCCCCACAAGGCCTTGTCGAAGGCATCGAGATCGCCGCTCTGGGCGGCCTTCATCTCATTCAGCACATAGGGATGGCAACGGATCGCGCCCTGGCCGAAGAGAATCAGGCTGCGGGTGAGGATGTTCGCCCCCTCGACCGTGATCCCGACCGGCACCTGCTGGTAGGCACGCCCGAGAAAATTCTGCGGCCCCAGACAGATGCCTTTGCCACCGATCACATCCATGCCGGCATCCACGGTTTCGCGCGCCCGCTCGGTCACGTGATACTTGACGATCGCCGACACCACCGACGGCTTCTCGCCGAGGTCGATCGCTCCAGCGGTCATCACCCGGGCGGCGTCGCAG
>JAEUNS010000312.1 GCA_016790005.1 Zoogloeaceae bacterium | reverse complement strand
TACCCGCCGCTTTCGTCACCATGCCGGCAACCCGCTCGCGCTCGATGTGCTGGTGATCGACGAGGCCTCGATGGTCGATCTCGAGATGATGGCGGCAGTGCTCGCTGCACTGCCGCCATCGGCGCGGCTGGTGATGCTGGGCGACAAGGATCAGCTCGCCTCGGTGGAGGCGGGAGCTGTGCTGGGCGAGTTGTGCGCGCGCGCAGCAGCCGGCCATTACACGCCCGAGACGCGGGACTGGTTGAAAGCAGTGACCGGCGAGGTAATCGACCCGAGCCTGGTCGATGTGTCGGGCGCGGCGCTCGATCAGTCGATCGCAATGCTGCGTTACAGTCACCGGTTCGGCGCTCGGAGCGGGATCGGGCAGCTCGCCATGGCGGTGAACAGCGGCGAGCCGGCAGCCGTGGCCGAGGTGTTGCGCGCGGGCCATGATGACCTCACCCTGCTGGGCGCGAGCGCCGGCAACGACGCGTTCGCGGCGCTGGTGATCGACGGGCGTATCGCCTGCGGCTCCGATTCAGGTGTCGGGCAGCAGGCGCGGGGCTACCGTCATTACCTCGCCACGCTGCGCGACCGGGCGCCCGCGCCGGATGCCGGGCCGGCCGCGTTCGATGCCTGGGCGCGTGCGGTGCTCGAGGCGCACGGCGCGTTTCAGGTCTTGTGTGCGTTGCGGCGCGGCATCTGGGGCGTGGAAGGATTGAATCGGCGGATTGCGCATCTGCTGCATCAGTCCGGCCTGATTCCGGCGAGCGAGGGCTGGTACCCTGGTCGGCCGGTGCTGGTCACCCGCAACGACTATGCACTCGGGCTTATGAATGGTGACATCGGGATCACCTTGGCGTATTCCGACGGCGGGGCGCAAGGCCCGATGTTGCGGGTGGCGTTTCCCGCCGGCGACGGCGCGAATGGCATCAAGTGGGTGCTTCCGAGCCGCCTGCAGGCGGTCGAGACGGTGTTCGCGCTCACCGTGCATAAGTCGCAGGGCTCGGAGTTTGTCCATGCCGCACTGGTGCTGCCGGAGACGCTCAATCCGATTCTGACCCGTGAGTTGCTGTATACCGGCATCACACGTGCCCGCAACTTTCTCACCCTGATCAATGCCGGCAGCGATCGCCTGATCGCCGAGGCGGTCAGGCGCAAGGTGTTGCGTGCGGGCGGCCTGTCGCAAGCGCGGGGAGAATGATATTCGCGGGTGTTAGTGTGAAGTCGCTAACGCGCACGCACCCACCCGCGGCGCGTGTGGGCTGGATAGGAATATAATAATAGTAAGAAAAACATCAAGAATGACGACCAAGAACGGGCGAATGAAAGACGCTCGTCGTATCGCGCTGTAGACGGTCGCGGGTGGGGTGACGCTGGATCTGACCTGAACCCTGGAGACTCAAATGACTATCCCGGCATCGCGGTTGCTGTCTCGCCTGGGGTGCGTCTGCCTGTGGCTGGTGGTGATGGCTCTTGCGGGCTGTATGGAGCCAGGAGCAGATTCGGCTTACGCGCCGGAATATGTCGAAGCACCCTCGCAAAGGGTGCCAAGTGCTCGCTATGTGCTTGGGGTGCATCCGCTGCACAATCCAACCCGGCTTTTCGAGGTCTATGGTCCTATCGTGGATCTGCTCAATCAGCACATTCCCGAAGCCCACTTCACACTTGAAGCGTCGCGCAATTATGCTGAATATGAGCGCAAGCTCTACGCCGCTTATTACGATCTTGCGCTGCCCAATCCCTACCAGACCCTCAACGCGCTCGGCTTCGGTTACAAGGTGTTCGGCAAGATGGCCGATGACGAGGCTTTTCGCGGCGTGATCCTGGTGCGGCGCAGCAGCGATATCAATGAGGTGTCGGATCTCAAAGGGCGGGCGGTCAGCTTTCCTGCGCCGACTGCGCTTGCAGCGGCAATGTTGCCGCAGGCCTTCTTGCATCGCCACGGCTTGCCGCCCAGCGATTACGAGGCAAAATACGTCGGTTCGCAGGAGTCGTCGATCTTGAATGCGGTGACCGGTGACACCGCCGCAGCCGCCACCTGGCCACCACCCTGGGAGGCTTTCCAGAAGACCCATCCCGAGCAGGCCGCCACCTTGCGGGTGCAGTGGGAGACCCCGCCACTGGTGAATAACGGCCTGATCGCGCGCGCCGACTTTCCGCCCGATATTCTTGCGCGTGTGGGCGCAGTGCTGTTTTCCTTGCACGAGAGCGAGCAGGGGCGGGCGCTGCTAGCTCGCTTGCCGCTCACCCGTTTCGAGCCGGCCTCCGATGCGACGTATGCGCCGGTAAGGGGCTTCTTGGCCGAATTTGATCGCGATGTTCGTGCGCTCGCGGAGTTGCCGCAATGAACCGCGTCGTCCGGCTGTTTCGTCGCCTCTCGATTCGTGACCAGTTGATCATCGGTATGCTTGCGGTGTATGTGCTGACGATAACGCTGTTGATGGTCAATCTGGTGGCCCGGCAGCACGCATTTCTTTATGAGCACAGTGCCGAACAAACCAAGAGCCTGGCCGAGACCCTCGCGGTTTCGAGCACGTCATGGATGATGGCCAACGATCTTGTGGGCATGGCCGAGGTCGTTGCGTCGGTGGCGCGATCCCCGGGCGTGCGCTATGTGATGTTGTTGGCGCCCGACGGCCGGGTGCTTGCACACAGCACGTCCGACCTGGTTGGCAAGTATGTAAGCGACGAGATCAGTCTGTCCTTGCTTGCGCGGCAGCATGCAAGCACGCTGATCGACAACGCCGGGCTGGCGGATGTCGCGCATCCGGTGATGGCCGACAGTCGTTTGCTCGGTTGGGCGCGGGTCGCGGTGGGCCAAGAGGACATCGCGCGCAATATCGTCGAGGTGAAACGCCTGGGTGTGCTGTTTGCGCTCGCCGGCATTCTGGCGGGTTCTCTCATGATTGGTCTGGTCGCCACCTGGCTTACGCGCGGGCTCAAGGAACTCGACCGGGCGTTCGCGCGTGTCGGTGACGATCAGCGAGGCTTCAGGCTTACAGTCAAGTCCGGGGACGAGGTTGGGCGGCTGAGAGAGGCATTCAACCGGATGATGGAGACCCTCGAGTCCAACGAGGAGGCGAGGCTCAAGGCGGCCGAAGCGCTCGAGGCCAGTGAGGAGCGTTGGCGCTATGCGCTCGAGGGCGCGGGTGATGCGGTATTCGATCTCGATGTTCCGAGCGGCAAGGTGACCTATTCGCGGCGCTGGAAGGAGATGCTCGGTTACGCCGACGATGAGATCGAGAACACCTTTGACGCCTGGCGGGTATTGACTCATAGCGAAGATGCTGCGAGAACCGAGGCCGATTTGCAGTCGTACTTTGCCGGTCGTACGCCCGAGTATTCGAGCGAGTTCAGGATGCGCTGCAAGGATGGCAGCTGGCGCTGGATTCTGGGCCGCGGCAAGGTGGTGAGCCGCGACGCGGCCGGACGGCCGCTGCGCCTCATCGGCACCAATACCGACATATCCGAGCGCAAGCGCCTCGAGGCGGAGCTGAGCGCGCGCGCCACCACCGACGACCTCACCGGGCTCAACAATCGCAGGTTTTTCATCGCGCGCCTGGCCGAGGAACATGCGCGGCTGCGGCGCAATCCGGGCGCGACGGCGGCGGTGCTGATGTGCGATCTCGATCACTTCAAGGATGTCAATGATCGCTACGGACATGCGGTCGGCGATCGGGTGCTGAAGCTGTTCGCACGCCACATGCGTGCCGAATTGCGCGCCATGGACAGTTGCGGCCGAATCGGCGGCGAGGAGTTTGCCGCGCTGTTGCCGGATGCCGATGCGGACGAGGCCGGGCGGATTGCCGAGCGGCTGCGCGCACGTGTCGAAAGCTCGCCCCTGTGGGCTGACGAGCTGTTGGTCCGATTCACCGTGAGCATCGGTATCTCCAGCATGTGTGGCGACGATGACACCCCCGATCTGGCGTTGATCAGGGCCGACAAGGCGCTTTACCAGGCGAAGTCGTCGGGTCGCAATCGGGTGGTGTTCGGCGCGCGGCAGTGACCTGGGGCGTGATTGCAGCGACCTGGCGGTGACGTGCCCCGCAGCGGGCAGGCTTCGCTCACTGCGGCAGGTCGCGCAGGTCGGCGATCGGCGTCGTGCCGAATTGTTCACCGAGCAGGAAGCGCAGCAGGCGCTCGGCGGTCGGTCCGGGCTGGGCCAGGCCACCGCTTTTTTGCATGGCTTCAAACTTGTCGCGTAGCGGAAACTGCTCCAGCGAGCTCGCCCGGATGTCGGCCTGCATAGCCGTGTCGATGACGCCTGGTGCCAGGCTGCAGATGCGTAAGCCTGGGGTTGCATCCAGGCTCACCGCGCGGGCATGGTGATCGAGTGCGGCCTTGCTCGCGCAATAAACGCTCCAGCCGGGATACGGGCTGCGCGCAGCGCCACTCGATACATGCAGAATGCGCCGGTCTGCTGCGCAGGCGCTTGACTCGGCAAAGGCGCTTGCGAGCATCAGCGCAGCGGTGACATTGAGATTGATGGCGTCGGCAACACGTCGCGGATCCTGCATCTCCAGCCTACCAACCGGCTGGAGCATGCCGGCGTTGTTGATAAGCAGTGCACGCTCGCAGTCGGCCAGAAATTCTCGCAGCGTTTCGCCATCGAGCCAGCGTGAAAGCCGTTCTGGCTGGGTGAGGTCGAGTGCCACCTCGACGAGGAGATCGGGAAAGCGGGCGGCGAGGTCCGGGCAGGGCGAACGGGCAATGGCCAGCACTGGAATCCCCTGCATCAGCAGCCGGTTTGCAATGGCGGCACCGAGGCCGCGCGAGTGTCCGGTAACGATAGCCTTGATCATGTGAAGCTCCTTTGCACAAGATGTGCTCACCAGAGTGCGGAATTCGCGAGCATGCGTCAATCAACCGTCGCACCGCCGATGCACGTCGCGATGGAAGCGCATATCATGCTGCTGAAACAAACCCATGGAGCAGGTGCCGCTTGGATCCGGTTCTGATCGTCGCTTTTCTCGCGGTGTTCACCGTGTTGCTGTTCGACTACACGAACGGCTTTCATGATGCGGCAAATGTGGTTGCGACCGTGATCGCTTCGCGCGCGATGACGCCGGCCAGGGCGGTCATCCTGGTGGCCACTTTCGAGTTTCTCGGGCCGCTGCTCGGCGGTACCGCGGTTGCCAATACGATTGGTGGCTTCATCGATCTTTCCGATCTGCCTGCGCTGATGTCGCTGGGGGTTTTGCTGGCGGGGCTGTTCGGCGCAATTGGCTGGAACCTGATCACCTGGTGGCGTGGGATTCCATCGTCGTCGTCGCATGCGCTGGTGGGCGGGCTGGCGGGCGCGGTAGTGGCGGCCGCCGGGGTCGATCATGTGGTCTGGGGGTTTGCCGACTGGCTGCAGGGCGGGCCGCTGCGTGGTGTGGCGAAGGTGTTGCTGGCGCTGATTCTGTCGCCGATCCTGGGTTTTGCGGTCGGCTACCTGATCCACAAGCTGTCGAGTTTCATTTTTCGCGCGGCGCGTCCGAGCCTCAACCGGAATCTGCGGCGGGCGCAGTATGTGACCACGGCAGGCCTCGCGTTCTCGCACGGGGCCAATGATGCACAAAAGAGCATGGGCATTCTCACCTTGGTGCTGGTGCTGGGTGGCTTCATTCCAAGTTTCCAGGTGCCGGTGTGGGTCATGCTGGCCTGCGCCACTGCGATGACCCTGGGCATTCTGTCGGGCGGCTGGCGCATCGTCCGTACGCTCGGCTTCGCGGTGTATCGGGTCCGCCCCCTGCATGCGCTCGACTCGCAGCTCACTTCGGCCGCGGTGATCCTCTCGGCATCGCTGGCCGGTGCGCCAGTATCGACCAGCCATGTGGTCGCAACCTCGATCATGGGCATCGGCGCGTCGGAGCATCCTCACCGGGTCCGGTGGGGCAAGGCCGGTGAGATCGCGATGACCTGGATCATCACCATCCCGGCTTCGGCCGCGGCGGGTGCGCTCATCTTTCTGATCATCGGACCACTGCTCGATTAGGGTTCTCAAAATGGATAGCAAGCAAACTTCGATCGTTCATCGCGTGCTCGAGCGGGTGTTCCCGAAGGCGCCGGACTTTCATAGACTGCTCTCCGAGCAGGCCGAGCAGGTAGTTGGCACGGTGAGTCTGCTGGTGCGCTTCATGGAGACCGGAGAGGCCGGGCTCGCCAAGCAGATCAAGAAGGACGAGCACACGGCAGACGCGATCAAGGTGCGCAACCTCCATACGCTCAATGAGGCCTTCTCGACCCCGTTTGACCGCGAAGACATCTATCGCGCGATCATGGACCTCGATGAGGTCATCAACTACTGCAAGAGCACGGTCAACGAGATGGACCTGCTGGGCGTGAATCCCGACGCGTTCACACTCGAAATGGCGGTGTGTCTTCGCGATGGCGTCACTGCTTTGGCGGTTGGCTTCGGGCGTCTGGCCAAGACGCCGGCCGAAGCGGCGGGTGACGCCGATATAGCGCGCAAGGCCGAGCGCAGGGTTGAAAAGGCTTACCGGCGGGCGCTTGCAGCGCTGTTTCAGGGTGATGACTATCTGAACATGTTCAAGCGGCGCGAGATCTACCGCCACCTCTCGAATGCGGCCGATCGCATGGCCCATTGCGCCAATACCCTTCACGATATTGTGGTCAAGGCCTGTTGAATGCGCTGCGGCTGCGAGTTGCTTGGCGCGTCGGCTCCATTTCGGTGCATTCCGGCCGGCCGTTTACCTGCGACGGGCGAAAATGCCGGGCGCTTCGGTGTGATAAGATTTGCCCTGTCTTTTTTGCCTTAACCTCGCGGTGCAAGCATTGCGCTGTATGCTCCAACGGACTGTTCATGCGAATTCTGCTCAGTAATGATGATGGCTACTTTGCGCCGGGTATCGCTGCGCTTGCTGAAGCCCTCAAGGACCTCGCCGATATCACCGTGGTCGCGCCCGAGCGTGATCGCAGTGGCGCAAGCAATTCGCTGACGCTCGATCGACCGCTTTCACTGCGACGCGCAACCAACGGTTTTTTCTTCGTCAATGGCACACCGACCGATTGTGTGCATCTGGCGGTCACCGGCATGCTGGAGCACCTGCCCGACATGGTCGTATCGGGCGTGAATCATGGCGCAAACATGGGTGACGACACGATTTATTCGGGTACCGTGGCTGCGGCGACCGAGGGTTTTCTGTTGGGCGTGCCTTCGCTGGCGGTGTCGCTGGTGAGCAAGTCATCGGTCGAGTTCGAGGCGGCCGCGCGGGTGGCGCGCGACCTCGTGCTGCGCTTTCAGCGTGCCCCGTTTCGTCAGCCGGTGCTGCTGAATGTGAATGTACCCGAGGGTCGTTACGAGGATCTCCGCGGGGTGAGGGTGACCCGCCTGGGTAAGCGTCACAAGGCCGAACCGGTGGTGCGCGACACCACGCCGCGTGGCGATGAGGTGTTCTGGGTCGGGCCAGCAGGCAAGGCGGCTGACGCGGGCGAGGGCACCGATTTTCATGCGGTCTCGAACGGTTTTGTCTCGGTCACCCCGCTTCAGATCGATCTGACCCACAACGGCCTCATTCCGGGTGTGACGGACTGGCTCGGTAGCTGACATGCGGCAGGGCGATAGCGCAGTGTCGGCAAGTCATCGTGGTCTGGCGCGCATGGTCGACCGCTTGCGCGATCAGGGCATTCGCGACGAGAAGGTGCTTGAGGCGATGGGCCGGGTGCCCCGCGAGCGTTTCGTGGACGAGGGGCTGGGTTACAGCGCATTCGACGACACGCCGCTGCCAATCGGCTATCAGCAGACCATTTCGCAACCCTTCGTGGTAGCACGCATGATCGAGATCCTGCGTGCCGGGCGCGAACTGGGGAAAACTCTCGAGGTCGGAGCAGGATGCGGCTATCAAGCCGCCGTGCTGGCTCAGCTTGCAAGCGAAGTTTATGCGGTGGAGCGTATTCGCCCACTGCTTGAAAAAGCAAAGGAAAATCTCAGGCCCTTGCGTTTGCCGAACCTGCGCCTGAAATACGCCGACGGTATGCTCGGTCTGGCCGAAGTGGCGCCGTTTGATACGATCATCGTCGCAGCGGCTGCGCGCGAGGTGCCGGTCGAGCTGAAGCAGCAACTTGCGCCGGGAGGGCGGCTATTGTTGCCGCTCGGTGTGGCGGAGCAGCGGCTGGTGCTGATCGAACGCAATGGGAATTTGTTCAAGGAAAGCAGGTACGACGGCGTGCGCTTCGTACCCTTGCTCGGTGGAGTCGAATGAAGATTCAGAATGGATGGCCTGCCGTTGGGCGGGTAGTGGGTATCTCGTTGCTGCTGGTGCTGGTCGCGGGTTGCGCGTCAAAGCCGCCGGTGCCGGTTAGGCACGGCACGGTCCCGCCGGGCGATAGCGCTGGCGCGCCGTCGGCGCAGCCGGGAAGCCAGGTTCGTGAGCATGTGGTTCAGCCCGGTGACACCCTGCTTGGGATCGGACGGACCTACGGCCAAAGCGTCAATGATCTGGTGGTCTGGAACAATCTCGCCAACCCCAATCAGATCGTGCCGGGCCAGCGGATCAGGGTGCAGGCCCCAGGCATGGGTGCAGGCGAGCCGGTGGCGATAGCCAAGCCGATCGACGTCGTGCCGGTGGCGCCGATCGGTACCCCGGCGACCGCCGAGGCGCCGCTCAAGCAGGGCCCCAAGGGCGGGAAGCAACCCTATAGCGATCAGGCCTGGGCTGCGGTTCAGCCCGGCGGAGGCATCCCGCCGCTGGCGCCGGTCGTGCCCGATGCAGCAGCGAAGGATTCCAACTGGTTATGGCCCGCTTCGGGTACGATCCTGGCGGGTTTCAATGATTCCAGCAACAAGGGAATCGACATCGCCGGCAGCCCGGGTGACCCTGTTTTGGCCTCGGCTGCGGGCAAGGTGGTGTATTCGGGCAGCGGCTTGCGCGGGTACGGGAAACTCGTCATCATCAAGCACGACGAAAACTACCTCACGGCCTATGCGCATAATCGCGAGTTGCTGGTCAAGGAGGGTGACGACGTAAACCGGGGCCAGAAAATTGCGGAGTTGGGTAGCACCGACGCCGACCGGCCAAAACTGCATTTCGAGATCCGCAAGCAGGGTCGGCCGGTCGACCCAATGACGTATCTGCCGCCGCGTTGATGGAGAGTGCCTATGTTTGATCCGGGTAGTCATGATGATCTGGAGAGTCGTGATCCTGATCTTCCACCCGAGGTCGAGCTGATCGCAGGGACGTCACCACCCCCCTACGAAAGCGAGTTTCTGAACGATGTCACCCAGATCTATCTCAACGAGATAGGCGCCAACCCGCTGCTCACCGCCGACGAGGAAGTCAAGCTGGCGCGGCGGGTGAGACAGGGTGACTTCGAAGCCCGGCAACTCATGATCGAGCGCAACCTGCGCCTCGTCGTGAACATCGCCAAGCACTACCTGAACCGCGGCATACCGCTGCTCGATCTGGTCGAGGAGGGCAACCTCGGTTTGATGCATGCGCTCGACAAGTTCGACCCCGAGCGCGGATTCCGGTTTTCCACCTATGCGACATGGTGGATTCGCCAGAACATCGAGCGGTCGATCATGAACCACTCGCGAACGATTCGCCTGCCGGTGCATGTGGTCAAGGAACTGAATCAGGTTCTTAGAACCCGACGTGCGCTCGAGGCATGTGGCAACGGTGAGTTTTCGCTCGATGCGATCGCGGATCGGCTCGGCAAGTCGGTCGACGAGGTGCGCGCCCTGTTGGCGCTCGGCGAGCACACCGCGTCGCTCGATGCACCGCTCGATATCGACCCCTCGCTTTCGATCGGCGAATCTCTGGCCGACGAGCAGGTTTGCGCCCCCGATGCGCACATTCAGGATGTCGAGGTCGAGAACCTGGTGCGCGAATGGATCGACCGGCTCAACGAGAAGCAGCGGGTCGTGATTCGCCATCGTTATGGTATCGACGAGTGCGAACTGATGACACTTGAAGAACTTGCTGACCGGCTCGGCCTCACCCGCGAGCGGGTGCGCCAGATTCAGCTTGAAGCACTGGGTTTGCTGCGGCGTGCGATCCGGCGCAAGGGCATCTCGCGCGACGTTCTGTTGTAAGTCTCAGCGCTCGGCGGTTGGGGCGTTGTAGCCGCCACGCAATGCCTGCGCAAGCTGATATACCGACATTGCATAGAAGCTGCTGCGGTTGTAGCGCGTGATCGCGTAAAAGTTCTGGTAGCCCAGCCAGTATTCGGTGCGTTCCCCCGGGGTAACCAGGTCAACCAGGGTCGCCTTGGTGGGATGCAGATCGCTCCCCAGCGGTACCAAGCCCAGTGCGTTTATGGTGTTGGCTTCGATGGTCGGATAGATTCCAGCTGCAATCAGGCCCGCTGCGTCGACGCTGGCGGGCAGGTGTACCCGCACCGCAACCGGGTCGCCAGCCACCCAGCCGTGTGCGGCGAGGTAATTTGCGACACTGCCGATTGCGTCGATCGGGTCGCTGTCGAAGTCGATTCTGCCGTTTCCATCAAAGTCCACCGCATAGTTGCGGATACTGCTCGGCAAGAACTGAGGGTAGCCG
>JAEUNS010000294.1 GCA_016790005.1 Zoogloeaceae bacterium | reverse complement strand
GGAGCCGGTCCGCGCCCAGCCGTGGAGCCCGTTCATCGAAGGCAACGAGTCCAAGCAAGGGCTCTGACCCGTCGTTACGCGGGGGCGCGCAGTGTGGCGTGATCCCCGCAATCATGCCAATGCATTCGCCGCTGCGTAGCGTGCCCGTCGTTAGGCCGGTGCGTGTCGGCGGATGTACCCGGATACCCCGTCGCGCACAAGAACCGGTCCGGATGCCCAAGAGGTCTTGCCCCATGTCCAGGATATTCATTCGCCTTGCCCTGCTGCTGATGCTGTGTTCCGGCACAGTGCGCGCGGGCCTGGATGCCGCCGTGCTGGAGGGCCTTGCCTCCAGCGATTTCGAAACCCGGATTGCCGCAATCGAAGCGCTGGCGCTGGGCGAGGAAGCCGGTAGCCGCGTGGTTGCCGCCATGGAGGCGGGCGAGTTCGGCACCGTGACGATGGCGCCCGGAGCGGGCGAGGCGGGTGCCGAGACGGTCGTGCGCGCCGTTTTGCTGCAGGCGGGCAAGGTGATCGACCCGGCAAGTGGAGAGACACTCGACATTGCCGCCAATGAGGTGACGCCGCTACGCCTAAACAACCGCCTGCGCCGTGCGCTGGCGACAGCCAAGGCCGGCCTGACCCTTGAGAATGGCACGGACGCCGAGCGTCGTGCTGCGGCCGACGTGTTGCTGGGCAGCCCGTCCAAGGCCTTGCTGCCACTGTTCGAGCGGGTCATCCAAACCGAAGAGATCTCGTCGATCCGCGATGTGGTGCTGCAGGCCGCGGCGCGGGTGCAACTTGGCTCGCCCGATCCGGCCGAGCGCCTCAAGGCGGCTACCGCGCTCGGCACCTCGGCCGATCGTGCGGTAATCACGCTGCTTACGCCGCTGGTGAGTCGCGAGGGTGACGCCTGGTTGGAGCCCGACGCGAGCGTGCGCGAGGCGGCCGAGACTTCAATTGCTGCAATCGAGCGCAGGGTGGCGCTCGCCCAGGTGATCGCGACCGCGTTCTCGGGCATGTCGCTGGGATCCATCCTGCTGCTTGCGGCGCTGGGGCTGGCGATCACCTTCGGCGTGATGGGCGTCATCAACATGGCCCATGGCGAGTTGCTGATGGTGGGCGCTTATGCCACCTTCGTTGTGCAGGGTTTGTTTCGCGAACATCTGCCGACCTATCTCGACTGGTATGTGGTGGCCGCGATTCCGGTTGCGTTTTTTACCGCTGCATTGGTCGGGGTGGTGATGGAGCGCACCGTCTTGCGCTACCTCTACGGCCGCCCGCTGGAGTCGCTGCTCGCGACTTGGGGGCTTTCGCTGGTGCTGATTCAGACCGCGCGCGTCACCTTCGGCCCGCAAAACCTCGAGCTGGCGAACCCGTCGTGGATGTCGGGCAGCGTTGAAGTCATGGCCGGGCTGTCGCTGCCGTGGAATCGCATCGTGATCCTCGCGTTCGCGGTGTTCGTGCTGGTGCTGATCTGGCTGATGATGCAGAAGACCCGCCTGGGCATGTTCGTGCGGGCGGTGACCCAGAATCGGCCGATGGCCGGCTGCGTGGGCGTGCCGACTGCGCGAGTCGACACGCTGGCGTTTGCGATCGGCGCCGGCGTGGCGGGCCTGGGCGGGCTTGCACTATCGCAGATCGCCAACGTCGGTCCGGCCATGGGGCAGGGCTACATCGTCGATTCCTTCATGGTGGTGGTGCTGGGCGGCGTCGGCCAGTTGGCCGGTGCGGTGTGGGCAGCGCTCGGGCTGGGCATCGTCGCGAAGTTTCTCGAGGGCTGGGCCGGCGCGGTGATCGCCAAGATCCTGGTGCTCGTGTTCATCATCGTTTTCATCCAGAAGCGTCCGCAGGGGCTGTTTGCCCTCAAGGGCCGGTTCGCCGATAGTTGAGAGGTTTCTCCATGCGTACCCCCTTCACGATACGTTTGCTCAACAGCATGCCGCGCTCTGGCTGGATCGCGCTGGTGCTGTTCGCGCTGTTTGCCTGGGTGTGGGTGCCGGTGGCCCACCTGGTGCTGCCGGCCGAGCATGCGCTGCATATTCCCGCCTACTGGGTGAGCCTGATCGGCAAGATCCTGTGCTACATGGTGGTCGCGGTCGCGATGGATCTGATCTGGGGCTATGCCGGCATTTTGTCGCTGGGCCATGGTCTGTTCTTCGCGCTCGGTGGCTACGCGTTCGGGATGTACCTGATGCGCGGCATCGGCCGCGATGGCAGCTACCAGAGCGATCTGCCCGACTTCATGGTGTTTCTTGATTGGAAAGAGCTGCCGTGGTTCTGGATGGGTAGCGACTCGTTCCTGTGGGCGCTGTTCCTGGTGGTCGCGGTGCCGGGGGTGGTGGCGTTCGTGTTCGGCTGGTTCGCGTTTCGCTCACGTATCAAGGGGGTGTATTTCTCGATCATCACCCAGGCCCTCACCTATGCGGCGATGTTGCTGTTCTTCCGCAATGAGACCGGCTTTGGCGGCAACAATGGCTTTACCGACTTCAAGCGCATTCTCGGCTTCTCGATCACCGCGCCCGAGACCCGGGTGGTGCTGTTCGGCCTGTCGGCCACGCTGCTCGTACTGTGCCTGATCATGGGCCGCTATCTGGCCACCTCCCGTTTTGGCCGGGTGCTGGCCGCGATTCGCGATGCCGAGTCGCGGGTGATGTTCATCGGCTACAACCCCTTGCACTACAAGCTGTTCATCTGGACGCTGTCGGCAGTGCTGTGCGGCCTCGCGGGCGCGCTGTATGTGCCGCAGATCGGCATCATCA